>NZ_VDFO01000004.1:0-78358 GCF_009600995.1 Companilactobacillus halodurans
ATATTTTTTCATAGCTTGTACAATAGGCAACCCATTATTAACATCTGTTATACAAGCCAATTTAATATCTTTTGAAAACAAAGAAAACCCTCCCGTTGGATTACTCCAACTAGGAGGGTTCACTTCAAATAGTTGGTCGTCTTTTGTTTTCTTTAATAATTAATTTTCCTTAGAAGCACTGGTTGTAGCATCAACTTTTACTTCTGGTTTAGCCGGTTGTTTTGAAGCACCAGAAGTGGCATCAACTTGACTATTTGGATCAGCAACTAATTTTTGACCAGTTGCTTGCAAGTAATAGTCAACAATTGGCTTCAAATCAACTGCCCATTCATTAACGCCTTTGTAATTATTATCCTCATCATGCATTGCCTTATAATAGTGCATCACGTGGCTTTTTTCTTCATCGCCAGGTACGGGCATCGAGACAAGGTCTGATTTACCAGTTCTCAACTCATTGATAACTTGTTTGACATGTTTAATAACACGCTTTATATCGGGATGGACCTTATCAAGACTATCTCCAACTTGAGCAGGCGTTCTCTTAGCCAACATCTTCTCAGTTGGTAGAGCTCTATTGTAATAAATAAATTGGTTGTTCTCGTCAACGTAAGTCAATTCTAGAGGAATCGTCTTCAAGAAGTAATTCAACTGATTGACTGTTAGAAGTCCACTGTCAAGTTTGACGTAGCTATTACCCTCAACTGCATTGACCTTTTTAGCAGCCTTGTCGAGCCAATCGTCGTCGTTCATCTCAACACCTTTGACCGTAGTATCGGTACCAGTCTTGGCACTGAGATCTTCATCTTCATAATCGTTTGTCGTACCAATCATATTGATGACACGAGCAAATTTGATGAAATTCTGCAAGGTCGTCTGTAAGAAATCAATCGTTCTTTGGTCTTTTAAATCATTATTTTCATCGAAGGCTTCTTTGACATTACCCAACAAGAATTCATTTCCGGGCAAAACAACTGCATTAACACCAGGAGCTTCAAGAATCTGACGCAAATGCAACTGTGCGCGGGCTGACCCTTGTGAGTGATAGGATGCTCCAACAATCATAACTGGCTTTCCATCCAGAGGATGAATCTTATATGAGAGCCATTCGATGACGTTCTTTAAAGCAGCAGGGACACTGTGATTGTGTTCTGGAGTAGCAATGATAACTCCGTCAGCAGCACTGATTTTCTTATTCAAATCTTGAATAGCAGGACTATTAGTTTGGTCGTCATCTTGGCAAAACATTGGTACGTCATTGATATCTAAGACATCGATATCAACTAAACCTTCAAAATGTTTTGCAATAAACTTCAATAAAGTCCGATTGTATGATTGTTCAGCGATTGAACCGGCAATACCTACTAATTTCATATCTTTTCCTCCTAATCTTTATCCCATGAGAAATCTTTTGCCTTTTGCTTGTTGATATCACTGGCGTTATTTAATTGCTTAGAGATATTAACGAATTGCAAAAAGTCTTTAAAGAGTCCATCAAGTTGTTTTGAAACCTTTTTATCTGCTAAATTGCCCTTTTCATCGAAAGCCTGCAATGAATGTGCTAACAAAAATTCCGAACTTGGCATGATGCGAGCTTTTAGTTCAGGTGAATCTAAAATTTGGCGCAGTTGCGATTGAGCTCGTGATGAACCCAGTGATCCATAAGAAGCTCCAGTAATCATCACTGGCTTATCCACGAATGGATGAATGCCATATGACAACCAAGCTAGAGCGCTGGATAAAGCTGCGGGGATTGAATGGTCATATTCAGGTGTAGCAATAATAACGCCATCTGAATCCACAATTTTTTTGGCAATATCTTTAGCCCGTTGCGGAACGAATTGATCAGGCGTCTTCTTATAGAGTGGCAACCCTTTGATTTCGACTAACTCAATTTCAGCACTGGTCTGAAAATGTTGCTTCATATACTGCAATAATTCACGATTAGTCGACTTCTTTGAATTTGATCCAACAATTGCTATAAATTTATTCATATCAAAAATCATCCCATTTATATTAATTTCCCAAGCTCATTGTAAAATGTTTCACTAATTAAATCAATATACTTTTTTATATTAGTAATATATAAAATACTTATATTAGTTTGAAATTATTCAAGCCACTAGTTACAACAGTTTCCAAGTCTTTAGTTATGAAAACAGCCTCAATCCCTCGTTGAGCTTCAATCATCGCTTTGCCTTTTTCAATACCTTGATAAAATCCTAAGGTCGACCAAATTTCGCCATCGATAGATTTATCGCTGACAATCGTGACGCTGGCTAAATTATTTTGAATCGGATAACCAGTTCTTGAGTCGAACATGTGATGATATTCATGACCGTCAACAACTAATTTACGCTCATAAATTCCTGAAGTACCAATCGATTTTTCAGGAGTACGTAAGACTCCTAATGAAACATCACGAGGTTTAAGAGGATTTTGAACGCCGATATTCCACAAACCATCTTCATGTAGACTTGGTCCTACTAATGAGACGTTGCCACCTAAATCAATAATTCCGGTTTTGACATTTCGTTTTAACCACAATTTTTTAATTTCATCAGCAATATAGCCTTTAGCGATACCACCTAAATCAATCTCCATACCCTTTTCTTGTAAGAAGACGGATTGTTTTGCATCGTCTAAAATAATTTTTTCTGGATCAATAATTTTCAAACGTGCTTGAATATCTTCATCGCTTGGTTTATTGGCACCCTTAAAGCCAATTTTCCACAGCTTGACCAAGGGACCGATAGCAACATTGAAGCCTAAGTGCTTTTGGCTGACTAAAACAGCTCTTTTAATCAAATTATAAGTATCGAGCGAAACTGAGACTGGTCTTTTACCTGCTTGGTGGTTAATCGACATGACCTCAGATTCCTTTCGATTGACAGTTAATTTATCTTCAAACTTTTGAATCAGCGCATAACCAGCATCTAAATCATCGATGCTACTGGGTTTTGCGACTGATAAATTTATCAGCGTTCCTAAAGCGTAATAGCTCTTATTTATTAATCCCATGGAAAATCCTCAATTCGTTTTCAAAATAGATAAACACTTGCAAGCTCTCTCATGATAGCTCTAATTGTCGTTCTCGACAAAGGGAACTTATTCACAATATCACAAATTAGCGGTATATTAATCCTAACATTGTGAGGAAATGGAGTGAATTAAATGTTTGAGGATTCAAAAATAAAATGGGATGCAAGTTATGACGTCATTGTCTTAGGTTTTGGTGGCGCAGGTGCATCTGCCGCTAGATTTGCTGCGGATAACGATAGTAAAGTTTTGATTACAGACTCTGCTCCAGAGGGTCATGAAGGTGGAAATACCCGTTATGCTGGTCAAGTTATTTCTTCAGGTTCTAACTTAGATGACTTGAGAAAATATTATCAAGACCTTGCATTTCCTTTATCATACGATAAAGATTTAATGGAGACTTATGTTAAGGGACTTTATAATATCCCTGATTACTTAGAAAAATATTTGGGCGTTAAGCCATTTATCATGAGAAAACACCCTGACTCACCGGTTTCAAAAGCCTTGCACTTTATGGCTCACGAATACCCCGAATTTCGTGGTCAAGCTACTCATGATTTAGTTGCTGTTCACGAAGGTGTCGCTGATTCAGCCCTTTGGAAGAACCTTCGTCAACAAGTTTTAGACCGTGCTGATAAAATTGACGTTTTGTATGAAACGCCAGCAGAACACTTGATTCAAAACCCTGAAACTAAGGCAATCGTCGGCGTTCAAATCAAGCGTAACGGTAAACTGCTCAACGTCCGTGCAAATAACGGCGTCGTATTGGCAACAGGTGGCTTTGAAAATAACCACAAGATGGTTGAAAACTATCTTGGTGAAACTAGTTTGAACCCAATCGGTTCGCTTTATAACAAAGGTATCGGCGTTAAGATGGCTAGCGAAGTTGGTGCTCAACTTTACAACATGAACAACTATGAATCATATGGCATCTTTCATGGCCTAACTCCAAAGCCTGCTGACGGCAAACGTTCGCAATTTCTTCCCTTCGATTGGCCAGCCTTCCATCAAGGCAGCTTGATTGTTGTTGGAGACGATGGAACTCGTTACTTCGATGAAAATGAAATCCATAGACATGGACACATCAAAGATCACGGCAATTGGAGAATCCCAAATGCTCAACGCCACCCTTACGTCGTCTTCGATCAAAAGAAATACGATGAATTGAAAAACGACAAGAATGCTCCTTATCCAGAATTTTTAAAGGCAGTCGTTAAAGCTGACGACTTAGCAAGTCTAAGTAAAGTAATGAATGTATCAGTTGATAAACTAAAAGAAACGATTAAAGACTTCAATCATTTTGCCGAGATAAAACACGATTATGCTTATAACCGTGATGCAAAAACTCTAACAGCCTTTGATAACGATGGTCCCTATTACGCTTTGGCAATGGTCCAAGGATTGTTGAATACCCAAGGTGGACCGGTTCACAACTCCAAGGCTGAGGTCGTCGACAATGATAACGCCGTTATACCACATCTCTATGCTGCTGGTGAATTGGGCAGTTTGATGGGACGTCAGTATAACGGTGGCAGCAACCTAGCTGAGAATTTAATCTTCGGTAAAATTGCCGGTGAAAATGCTGCCGAAAAGAAACCTGAAATTAAAGTTGAAACAGTCCAAACTGATGCCAATTCTTCAGCTAGCGTTCACGAATCTGGTTTAGGCTCTGATGTTGGTGAAGAACATTTTGAAACTAAAGCTAACCAATATATCGGCAAGTCAACTGCTGGCATGGGCAATGAAATCGTTGTTCGGGTCACTGCCAAAAATAAATCCGATATCGAAAATATCGAAATTTTGAAACAAAGCGAATCTGACGATTACGGACTGAAAGCTGTTAAAGAACTTCCTCAAGAAATCGTTGAGAAGAACTCAACTGATGTTGATACAGTTTCTGGTGCTTCCGCTTCAAGTAAGGCAATTAAAGAAGCTGTTCAAAATGCTTTAAACCAAATAAAATAATTTAATTAAAGTAATAAACACGATAATCAAAAGATTGGTTATCGTGTTTTTTTGCAAAAAAAAAGTAAACGTTGATTACTCAACGTTTACTTGGAAGGATATTTCACTTCATTATCTATGCCGTCTGCAGGATTTGAACCTGTGACCGCCGGTTTACGATACCGATGCTCTACCAACTGAGCTAAGACGGCAAAAATAAAGAAAAACCTATAAAAAAATTACATCTAATTCTTTGAACTAGATGTAATTTATTGGACACCTAGGTTTTCCTAAGTATTATAACTCCGGATGTCAGACTCGAACTGACGACACCCTGATTAACAGTCAGATGCTCTACCAACTGAGCTAATCCGGAATAATTCAATAGCTCTTTAACAGAACTATTAAATTTTATCAATTTATCGGCTTTAGGTCAATAACTATTTGGCATTTTCTTTAGTAATTTTTGTTACGCCACCCATATATGGTACTAAAACATCGGGAATTGTTACTGATCCGTCTTCATTTTGATTGTTTTCAAGAATTGCAGCAACTGTACGACCAGCAGCTAGTCCTGAACCATTCAATGTGTGAGCCAATCTAGTCTTGCCATTAGCATCACGATAACGAATGTGAGCACGACGAGCTTGGAAATCAAGACAGTTTGAACAACTTGAAACTTCACGATACTTGTCTTGAGCAGGCATCCAAACTTCAAGGTCATAAGTCTTAGCAGAACTGAAACTTGCATCCCCACTTGAAAGAACGATAACGTGATATGGAAGTCCTAATTGTTGCAAAATGTTTTCAGCATTAGCTGTCAACTTCTCCAATTCGTCGTATGATTCTTCAGGCTTTGCCACCTTAACCATTTCGACCTTGTTGAATTGGTGCATTCTAATCAAACCACGAGTATCACGACCAGCAGAACCAGCTTCAGAACGGAAGCAAGGTGTTAGAGCTGTGACATACTTAGGCAAGTCTTTTTCATCCAAAATCTTATCAGCAAAGTAGTTCGTCAATGGAACTTCAGCAGTTGGAATCAAAGTCAATGGGTTTTCGTCGACCATTACGGTATAAACGTCTTCAGTAAACTTAGGAAATTGACTAGTACCAAACATAGCATCGTTGTTAACTAAGTATGGAGGAATTACTTCGGTATAGCCTTCCTTTTGGTGTTGATCCAACATGAAATTATAAACTGCACGTTCCAATCTGGCACCCATACCAATGTAGTAAACGAAACGACTACCAGAAACCTTTGTAGCTTGTTCAAAGTCTAAGATTCCTAGTTCTTCACCGATATCCCAGTGGTGGCGAGGTTTGAAGCCTT
This sequence comes from Companilactobacillus halodurans, assembly GCF_009600995.1. NCBI lineage: Bacteria > Bacillati > Bacillota > Bacilli > Lactobacillales > Lactobacillaceae > Companilactobacillus > Companilactobacillus halodurans. Next base: position 6,314 of record NZ_VDFO01000004.1, read on the forward strand.
CCTTAGGAATAGCGCCAACCTTTCTGATTTCCACATTAGTGCTTTCGTCAGGTCCAACAGGAACAGAATCGTCGGGAATATTAGGAAGACGAACCAAAATATAATTCATCTTTTCTTGAGCTTCTTCAAGTTCACTATCGATTGACTTAATATCGCTACCAACTTGTTTCATAGCAGCAATTTCATCGTCAGCACTTTCCTTGTTGCGTTTCTTTGTTGCAATATCTTGAGAAACCTTATTTCTCTTTTCTTTCAATGTTTCAGTCTTAACTAACAAGTCACGACGCTTTTCATCGTATGAAAGCAATTCATCGATTTCTTCAGCCTTAACGCCACGTGAAGCTAATTTATCCTTAATCCAATCTGGATCTTTTCTAATCAACTTAATGTCTAACATGACCAACCTCCTATATTTTAACTGTGCCACATAAGTAAACAGTTTTGATAAAAACTAACGCATAAAAAATAGCCGATTCATCCCAATAAAGGGACGAATCGACTATTCGCGGTACCACCCAGTTTCAGCGTATGCAAATACACTGCACTTTCAGATTTTATCGGATCAAACCGAACGGAATTACCCGTTACCATAGAATGCTGGAATAAAAACCTTAACGATTCACACCGACCATCGTCTCTCTGAAGGGTTTGTGAGTAGGCACTCTTTTAGCGTTATATTCATCTTTAATAATAGTTTAAAGCATCACAAATTTCAACTAGTAATGATTATCCTTCTTTTCTTGCTCAACATCGATATCTTCAAGTTTCAAGAACTTAGTCTTATGCTTAATCTTGTAGTAAGCCCAGCAAATAAAGAGAATAATCAAACCACTGTAACTAATCAATAAACGTCCAAAGTTGAAATTAACCATTGAACGAACATCTTGACCCAAAATAATAATGATACCTAAGATAATGGCTAAAATTGGACCAAATGGGAACCACTTAGCCTTGTATCTCAAATCATCGAGACTGTATCCCTTATATAGGTAAGCCTTTCTGAAGCGGTAATGGGAAAAAGCGATTCCCAGCCAAGCGATAAATCCAGTCAACCCACTAGCAGCAACTAGTAATTCATAAAATGAGTCGCCATATAAACTTGTAAATAGCGCGATGGCTCCAATTAGCGCTGTCAAAAGAAGTGAGAAGACGGGAACCCCACGACCATTAGTTCTTTGAAAAGCCTTAGGTGCCATGCCATTTTTACTCATTGACCAAAGCATCCGACTAGCAGCATAAAGACCTGAGTTAGCAGCTGAAATAACCGAAGTTAAAATTACAGCATTCATGACTCCAGCGGCTAAAGGAATCCCGACTTTCTTAAAGACAATCGTAAATGGACTGATAGCAATATCGCCAGCACCTGAACCCAACAAGTTAGGACTTGTATAAGGAATCAAGGCACCAATAACAGCGATTGATAAAATATAAAATAGAAGGATTCTCCAAAAGACTTGTTTGATAGCCTTAGGAATACTCTTTTCTGGCGTTGCTGATTCACCAGCTGTGATACCGATCAATTCAGTTCCCTGAAATGAGAACCCAGCAACGACGAAGACGCTTAGGATTGCCGGTATTCCTCCGACAAAAGGTGCCTTCTTATATGAATAATTTGTCAATCCGACAAAGTTTTGATTACCTAAAATACCAAGAATGCTTAAAATACCAACAATCAAGAAGATAATAACGGCGGTAACCTTGATTGATGACAACCAATATTCTGTTTCTCCAAATGAACTTACCGAAATAAAATTAATTACCAAGAGGATTATCATGAACGTCAAACTGATTTTCCACGAAGTCCAGCTTGGGAACCAATACTTAACTACTAAAGAAATTGTAGATAGGTCGACTGCCAGTGTGATAGCCCAGTTGAACCAGTAATTCCAACCTAGCGCAAACCCAAAAGCAGGGTCGATAAATTTTGTTGCATATGTAGCGAACGATCCAGAGACTGGCATATATGTTGCCATTTCTCCTAGACTAGTCATCAAGAAGTACACCATGATACCGATAGCCACATAAGCTATCAAAGCTCCTCCTGGACCAGCTGTTGAAATCGACGAGCCACTTGCGACAAAGAGCCCAGTTCCAATTGAACCACCAAGCGCAATCATCGATAAGTGACGGGTCTTCAACGACCTATTCACATCATTATTTTCCATCTTTCATTCCCCTTTTTGGATATAAAAAAAATCCTTATTATCAGAGGAACTACCGACAATAAGGATTATAATTATCCCATTAATCAATAGCTCAACGCAAAAAGCGACAGTCTACTGCCTATTAAGCAATAGCCCAATCAAATTACCAAGTAGGGATAACATGATTTCGGCAAACTTTCCTTTCATATTTTTTCAAAGTACCCTATCCGCACTCAAAAATACTAATAATAAAGATTGCACCTCTATCTGATTACAAAACATTATAAATAAATGTTAAGATAGTAGCAAGTAGTGTTTCGTATATTATTAAACTTTTTTAATTATAACGTTACCGGGGGAAGACATATGTTGGAGCAAATTTTCTTAGTAAGCAAGACGTTGAGAAATACCACATGCTAACTGTGATTAAATCGTTACCTCCTCGTGAAGTAAACTTGAGTAATATCAGTAACCGACTACAATTCACCTACCAAAAAACATATAATATTTTCCAAGCATTACTAGAAGACCTTGCTGACGTCGCTCCCGATATTGATGCTAGCGATACAAAGATAGAATCAATCGACTTCAGCAAAATTGCCATCGATACTTATCGACTATACTTGGTTAAAAATTCCATCGTTTTCCAAGCTTTCAATTATGGATTGACTAGTTCTAATCCTTCATTTGAAAGTTTTAGTAGCGACCACTTTACCAGTAAGTCAACTTTGAACCGACGGATGTCAAAATTCCGTGCATTCTTAAAGAATTTTGGCCTGAAGATTTCTAACTCGACACTAGAAATCAAAGGAAACGAAAAGAATATCCGCTGGATGGCATATTATGTTTATTGGTACACTTATCACGGTCAAGAATGGCCTTTTACACTAATCCAAGAAAATTCAATCGACCAGATTATCGGACGCGCGGGGATCAAATTCGATAATCCAATCGTTCATATTCAATTAAAATATTTTTTAGCTATTTCACGGATTAGACTTATCAAACGTAACTACATCGAAGAATTGCCTTATTATAACGATGTTTTCGGTGATCAAATGCTTGGTCAGGATATCTTGACCCATGAGGATTATCCAATTGTGCCTATTTTGGCGTTGGATAATGAAAATAAGTTAGTCAATCTCTTTAGAAAGACCGCTTTTCAACCTAGCGATACGGCTTTTGAACAACCAATCAACGCTAATGCTAGAATCAACCCGAAATTCTATGCGCTCGTTTATCACTTTATAGATTTTTTGAAAGAACATTATCACGACGACATGAGTGTTTATCACAATCAAAAGACTTTGAAACACATCATGACCTACGTCACAAGAGACATCGTATTCTATTATATTATGGCGCCTTATTCAATCATGCATCTAGATACGATGTACACTTCCGATGAAGAACGAGTTTATACGGATTTATATAAAGATATCTATAAATTCTTCTCAAACGTTGACCAAAACGAATTTACTGGTATCTATAATGCATCCGAATTGATTTCTAGAAATCTTTATCAGGTCTTGCCAAGTTACATCTCCACGATTCGTGAGGAAGACGTTATCAAGGTCAAAGTTTTGATTGATCCTGGTAACCAAGCAGCTGAAGTAGTTTTGAGGAATATCAGAACTTTGAAGTTCGTTGAAATCGTTCCAAGCAACGTTTACGAAAATGTCGATGTTTTGATAACATCTTTAGACGTCTTGCCATTAGATATCGAAAAAAAGAAATATCCAGAGAATCTAAAAGTGATTACTTGGGATATTTCTTCGACAAGACCAGACTATATTTGGTTGCTGATTCAACTGAATGCAGTTTATGTGAAGAAACTCAAAAATAAAATTGATAATAAAAAGAAGAAAAAAGCACTTTAAAGCATTAAGAAATAGGCCAAGGTAATCAAAATGGATTACCTTGGCCTATTTGTTTTGAACTAGATTATTTCTTATGACGCGACGATCTAGTGTCGCCTGAACGAGTCTTCTTAGAATCATCAGTTTGTTTCTTATTTGGCAATCTGAACTTGCCGCGGCCTTTCTTAGGGCCATCACCCTTGTTACGTTGTGAATAGTAGAGATACATCCAAACGACGACCGCTATTAAAACGATGATGCCAACAATAATAGCTATCCACTGTTTATTGTTAGTTTGTTGCTTAGGCGTGGCTGCTTCAGTCACGTTATCAGCTTCTCTTTGTTTAACGGTAATATTGTAGTTGAATGACTTATTAAAGCCATTGTTATTCTTTAAAGTGATTTGAGCTTTATAAGTTCCAGCTGTTAACTTTTTAATTGGAATAAAATAGTTAAATCGCGAATTAGGAGCTATCTGCAAGTTATCAGCATTGTAATTGGTCGTCTTAGAGCCATTTTTAATTTTAGCTGTTAGAGACACTTTATTGATGTTTATCGGTGCGGTATTGTCCATCGTATAGGCAATCCCGGTTGAACCAGCCACTGCTTTAGGAGCAGCTGAAGTCAAATGCATATCTGGCATGACCCCATCATCTTTTGAACGAAGCACGACGCCTTTAACGTAGTGAACTTGATTCTTGATGTTGATATTCTTTGATTTGGTAGGACTGACTGACGCCGTTGTCGTGACACCACCCAAAATAATACCAGCATATTCGGAAGCTGGTGATTTCACCTTAAATTCGACTGTCTTGTTTTCCCCAGTCTTTAACTTAACGACTTGCTTACGTTTGCCATCAACTAACGAGGTCAAAGATGGCAGTTTAGACTTGTAAGGCTTGGCATCATATTTGTCATAGCCGATGACCCCTGAATCTGCTGTATAGGCATTATTGACTTCTGCTTTGACGGTAATAGGTTTGCTCCCCGTATTAGCAATCAAAACTTTTAAAGTCTGCTCCTTATTTGGTTCTACTTTCAAATCAAAATAAGATTCATCTTTATTAATCTGATTATTCGGCAAAATTGCCTGAATGGCATAGGACTTATCAGAGTCAGCTTTAATTGTTGTCGCAAATGGCAAAATAGTTGCCAAGAGCAATAATAATGTTGAAAAAAAGATAATTATTCGTTTCTTCATACTTTTAGCTCCTACCTGAATACCAGATTGCCCAGAAAATTAAGAAGATGATTGAAACCAAGACGCAGACAATCAAGATATATGTTGTAGTCTTATTATATATCAAACCCTTGCAACGTTTATTAATATCATTGGCTTGTTCTTGAGTAATTGTGTAAGTTTTATGGAACGTCCAAGTTGCTTTGCCACTACGAGCGGCCCCTTTGACGACATACTTGCCTGCTTGAATCGGCGTAGTATTTTGGTCAAAGTCAACTGGAATACGAGAGTTAGGTGCAACCTTTGGATAAGTCGTATCAACTTGCATCTTTTTAGGACCGAGATTGAATCGATCAAGCCAACTCTTGCGCTTAACTGTCATATGAACGATGACATTTTTCATGATTCCCGGTTCTTTATTTTGGAGATTGATAATTATATGTGGCTTTTTTCTGATGACATCTAATCCCAAATTGTGCAAACTCAATATTCCGCCGACTGGTTTATTATCATCGGTAATCCAAACTGGAACATCCGCATTACCAGGAACTTGATTGCCAGTATCATAAATATTGAAACCACCTAATAACAACCCTTTAATATTTCCACTAGGCAATTTGACTTTAAAAGTTAAATCCTTAGTTTTATTAGGACGTACTAAGACAGTTTGCGGTTTAGTCATATCAGAAAAAGCATACTTCAAGCCATACTGTCCTGCTTTAACATTTTGCGTATAGACGATTTTGCCATCCATCGATGTCGTGGCATTCGTTGGTACAACTCGTAAGTTAGCTTTTCTAACCCCAAAATTAGAAATTGATATTTTTAATGTCCGCACGCCCTTAGACTTCCCCACGATTTGAAAACGATCAGTAACATCTGAATCGTTCTCAATCAAAGGCGTAACGGTTATGCCGTTTAAGTCAGCTTTTACAGCTTGCGGCTTGATAATAAAAGTAACTAATGCAAAGAAAATAATTGATATAAAATAGATAATTTTTTTATTCATAATAATCCTCTAATCAGAGACCTTATGTAATACATGATACTAAAAAAGCTGCTCCAAGTGTTGGAACAGCTTAATTTATTTTTTATTAACGACGACGTCTTCTCGTATTATTACCAGAATTATTATTGCCATTATTATTCTTGTTATTATTTCTCTTACCTAAGTAAATACCTAAGCCGAGGATAATTGCTAATGCAAGAATTGCTAGAAGAATGTATAACCAGAGATAGTTTGGCTTGATACCTGCTAGCTTGTTGTATTTAGCAGCATCGTTATTAGTAATAGTGAAGTCCTTGTTGAGAACCCAGCTCTTGATGCCACCTTCAGTCTTGTAAGTTAACTTCAAGTGATAATCACCAGATTGCAATGACTTTTTACCCCATGAGATTCCCATATTGAAGTTTGTCGTTGGTACAATATCCGCTTGAGAATCCTCAGTTATCTTGAAATCTTTATCACCCTTTTTAGTAATGACCGCGTGTGCTTTCAAAGTACCAGCATAAGAATTAGTAGAATTATGAATATTAGCCTTAACACCTTGATTTTTACCATTGGATGTATTTGTTAATGCTGGCTTAACAGATCTGATGGAGTATTTAGGCTCAACAGATTTATTACCACTTTGACGAATTTGAATAGGAATAGAATAGCTAAATCTATTTTTAATCAACGTACCATTCTTAGAAACAGTTCCTTTAGCTTTTTCTTTATAAGGGGCTACTGAAACACCACCCATCAAAGTACCATTGAATTTCTTTTCAGGAACTTTCATCTTAAAAGTCAACGTTGCTGTCTTATTTCCAGGAACGGAAAAAACCGCTTTCTTAGGAGTTGCTAAACTGCGTGTCTGAATTTTCAAAGATGGGTCAGTAACTTTTAATTTATTATAGCCAATTGCTCCACTATCTGTCGTATAAGCCGTTGTTACATTAAATTTGAATTGTCTAGTTCTATTAGCGCTATTGATAACCATTAATTTCAAATCAACAGATTGGCCAGGATTACCAGTAATATAATAATTGCCACCATCAATATTCAAATTATCAGTATTTGAACCACCAACCTTAAGAGAATAATCTCCAGAAGAACCTGCAGCCTTGACATTTGTATTATTAGAACCTATTGCAAAAATTGTTATAAAAAACAATAATATCGAAAAGATTCTTAATTTTCTTTTATTCATCCTATACCTCCCCAGATATAAAATTAATTACAACCGATTACATTATAAAATAAAAACCACTACTAATGTAGTAGTGGTTTCTTTATTTATAATAAATTTATTACTCTTATAATTTCAAACTATCCAGCATCTGGTGCTGTTGTTGTTCCTGTTTTTGTTGGTTTTGCAGCTAATGTCCATGTGATTGTTGAATTATATGACTTCACAGCTGCATCTTTTGCATCAGAACTTGTTGAACCATTAGTTCCATCCACTAGCTTCAATGAAGCTGAATCAGGAGTACTATATGTGGCATTGATACTACCTGCTTTATATGTACCTGAAGCTAAATCTATAACTGTTTGAGGTGCTGCGGTTGCACTTGCTGTAATAGGAGCTTCTTCAGTCTTTAACGATGCACCTTCGTTTGCTACATTAGCACCTTCATCATTTGTCAATCCAACTGGGTTTAATGTCATTGTAAATGCCTTACCTGCAGCAGTAGATCCATCTGTAAATAGTGACATACTTGCATTTAAAGTGAAACCAGGTTGGCCAGAACGTGATTCAATAACTTTAACAGCTGATGCATTTTCTGAATCTGTTGCTTGATCGTTATATTTGTTATTGTTCAAATCAACTGTTGAACCCATTGCAGCTGTACCAAATCCAAAGTCAGGAACTTGGTCAAGTACTAATAGTCCGTCAACAACTTTAACGTTAGCATTTGATTGTGCGGATGCTTCACCAATTGTATCAGTTGTACCATCATCATAAGCAATTGCTAATCCACCATCTGGTAGTGAATCTGTTGCCGATGTTTTATATTTACCAGTTTCTGAATCAACTGTTCCTGAAACTTTACCAGTTGATGGATCAACTGTTCCTGATGTTGTTGCAGCTTGTGCTGTAAGTGCTGGTGCAAGTGCTCCTAAAACCATTCCTGCTGTTGCTAGTGATCCTACTAAGACGTTTCTTGATAATTTCATGATATATCCTCCCTGATATAGAAAATTATTTTTTTGTTTTTTGTCTTACTTGATTACAATTAGATAATAACAAATTTTACAACTCGTACATCTCATTATTCGTAAAAGTTATTTATCATAATTGAATCACTTGAAACCTTAGAAACTCACGAAATTCTTAAGCTTTTACGGAGCTTATAACCATAAAAAGCGAATAGACCAATTAAGATTGAAAATCCTGTTATGATCAATCCGGTATCATGTGCATCTCCCGTTTGTGGATATGATGACATGTTGTTGACATTCACTGACGGAGTAGTATCGGTCGTACCAGTATTCTTCATCGAAGCTTTATTGCTATCGCCTGTACTAGTTCCAGTATTATCGGAATTCAACACTACATTAGCATTTGAAGCATTACCGCCACCTAAGTCAGTATCAGCAGCGTCTGACTTGCTGGCGACAACTGCAACTGGTGCCGATCTGTCAGCGCCACCTCCTGTCGTACTGTTGGATTCGGCAATTACTTGTGTAAAACCAAATCCACCAATCACACCCAACAATATAACGGCAATTGCGAAGAAACCGAACATTCGCTTTTTGACTGTGAGACTTTTTCTAGATCTCATTTTCTTCTTCATATAAAAAACCTCTCATCAAAAGTCTTGTTTGTTTTCTCCTTACGCTTTGTATAATACCATCTGTCTACGCCATGAATAGTCCGAAATAATTAAGAAATTCTTACAAGAAATGAATTATTTTTTTAAAAGATAATACTTAACGATATTAACCTGTGATACGTATGGAACCGCTTGATTTACTTTATAGATGTATTCGAACTTTAATTTTTCTAAGAGTTTCTGGGAGATAGGATTGTCTTCTCGACTGCCAGCCCAAATTTCCGTTAACTTAAGCTCATTGAAACCGTAGTCAATCAACAACTGCACCGCTTCTTTGGCATAACCCTTGTGTCGAAATTTTTTATCAATCACGAAACCGATTTCTCTGGTAGCAAGCAGAGTTTGTGTCACGCCCCGTTTATTTAGCTCAATCAGCCCGATCATCAAGTCATTATCCTTTAAAGCAATCGCATAAACATCTTCTCGACGCAAATAGAGGTCGAAAATATCCGCACCAAATTTTTCGTCGGTGGTGTACTCCAGGCCTGAGGAATCGTGGTTATTCTTGTCTTTGACCAATTCAAGAAAAGGCTTCAAATCAGCCTTTTCAAAATTACGTATTTTTATTTTTCTTCCTATTAGTAACATTTCGTGACCTCGTACGTCTTTAATTTGTAATCTTATTTCTAGGCTTTCATTTTGAACTAACTTATAATATATCTATGTCAAAAAGAAAGGTGTGATTCTTTATGGATCTCGAGTTTAAAGGAAATACAGTTTCAACAATTGGAAAACCATTGTCAGTAGGTGAAAAATTCCCTGACTTCACTGTTTTAGACAAAGACAACAACGAAGTCAAATTAAGCGACTTGCTAGACAAGACACTCTTAATCAGTGTTGTGCCAAACATCAACACAAGCGTATGCAGCATTCAAACAAAGCACTTTAACGAAGAAGTAGACGCCCACTCAAGCATCAACTTCGTAACCATCTCTACTAATACAGTAGAAGAACAAAGCAACTGGTGCGCCGCTGAAAACGTTAAGAACATGAGAATGCTATCAGACGTCGACCACGACTTCGGTAAGAAATCAAACCTTTGGATAAAAGACCTAAACATCCTAGCCCGTTCAGTTTGGGTGGTTGATAAGAATGATGAAATCAGCTATTCAGAAATCATGCCAGTACAAACAGATGAACCTAGTTATGATAGAGTATTGGGACAGTTGAACGAAAACTAGAGAGTGCAACAGGGGCGGTCAGCCCACGAGGATTAAGACAATTCCACAAATTGCTCGCGTACTTTGCGAGTGATTCGTGAAATAGGCTTAACCGGAATGGGTTGCCCCTGTGGAACTCGTTTCAATCCAGAGAGTGCAGGAGGCCCGCCTAGACTTCGAGCATTTGCACGACTTCACGAATTGACTGCGAAGCAGGCAGTTTGGGAAGTCAGGCAAAGCACAGAAGTCTGGCCTCCGGAACTCGTTTTAGTTTAGCAGGAAAACCAAGAGAAGCGTGGTTTTAAAGCTCGTGAACTTAAGGTTTGGACCCTTTCCTAAATCCCAAAAGCCACCAATACCAATTCTAAAAACACTAAAAGGCAATCACCAATCTGACTGCCTTTTTATCTACCCAAATTTGTTCGAACTAATCTCCAAAATCATCAAATCATCTCCGACGATGTTTTACAAATGTAACAAAATGCAAAATACATGCCAGCAACACGAAGAAAATCACAGTGAAACTAACATAATTCAACCAAAAACTACCGCCAATAAAGGATTTCATTGGAATTTGAATACCCATTGTTATTAATGCCATCACGGCAATCATGCAGAATAGCTGTATATATCTTTTCAAAGTTGAATCATCCTTTCTCTTTCTAACTGAAATCTTCTTAGCGTATTTGTGACAAAGTTCTTTTTTGCTTTCTGGTATCTCTTTCATCCCAAAAGTACCTGGCAAAACGATTTCCCCGACTTTGATAACGCCTGCTGCTGTCATGACTCGATCGATTGTCTTAAAACTCTCATCAGTCACACCAGTAATGAAGTTCTCCAAAGTTGAAACATAACATGAACTGATACTCAAGTAATGCTTGTTCTTGAATTGTCCGGGAATCGTATCGCCATTTTCTTTGAAATAAACGAATTTGGGACGCATACAATCGAAGAAGTTCTTTAAAACTCCGGAAAGTTCGCGCCAATAAGTTGGTGCAGCGAAGACCCAAACATCAGACTCCATCAACTTCTTCGACAATTCATCCAAGACAGCATTTTTCTCATGGTATTTATGAGGCGTGATATCGTAATTTTCTAAATAGACTGTCTCAGTTTCCACACCAGGCTTTACATTTTGCAAAACTTCGTCCAACAACTTGGCATTTAGACCATGTTCTTGGTGCGAAGCTAATATTCCTAATATCTTCATACTATCTTCTCCCCCTGTCGTGCTAAGTTTAATATACTAATGAATTAGGTTCAATTACTACTAAAAAATTACTTTTCTTCATTATTATATGTCTATTTTGAGTACCGTTAGTGGATTAAACTAGCATTATTAAAAAAATATTGATACAGTATGTTTAACTAAGGAGGTTTTGTAATATGAAAGTTCTTATTATTGGTGCTCACGGAAAAGTGGGTCACCTACTGATTGGAGAGTTACAATCAAGAAACATCGATTTTGTTGCTGGATTGCGCAGTCAAGAACAGATCAAAGCCTACAATGAAAACAATATTGAAACTCAATTCATCGATTTAACAGCTTCACTTGATGATATTAAGGATTCAATTGAAGCTTCTGGAGCTGACGTTATCGTCTTTTCCGCTGGTGCTGGTGGTGCCGGTTATGACAAGACGATTGAAATTGATCTTGATGGAGCAATTAAAACTATGATGGTCGCTGAGACTATTGGCATCAAACGTTATATCATGGTTAGTTCACTCTTTAGCGACAATCGCAGCAAGTGGGAAGCAAGTGGCATTAGACCTTATATGATTGCTAAGCATTACGCTGACGACCATTTGCGCGGAAGCGGTCTTGATTACACTATCATCCATCCTGGCGGCTTGAGCGATGAAGACGGCACAGGCAAAGTTAAGTTGCTCGGTCCAAACGAACAAGGCATGATACCTCGTGTCGACGTTGCCAAAGCCCTCGCCTTGATTATTCAAAATCCTAATACAATTGGAAAAGAATACACCTTTGCTAGTGGCGACCAACCTGAAGAAGATTTCTTCAACTAAATTTTCAATAAATTAAATAAAATCCCAACCAATTCTTGTGAAACTGGCTGGGATTTTATAATTTATTCGGTATTCACACAATTTATATAACGATAATCACCATAACCAGCTTTTTGAAAACAGATTATCCGAACAATATATACATATTTGTCATATTTAATCGTCTTTTAGTTGTATTATTTTACAAGTTCTGTAATACTTACAGAGTAAATTAATAAACCTTAGGGGGTTAATATCATGGAATCCGGTGTAGACAATCTCAGTTTCATCGAAAAGCTCTTTCATATTAAAGAAGCCCAAACTACCGTTAGACGCGAAATATTAGCTGGTTTAACAACTTTTGTTTCAATGGCTTATATTCTCTTCGTCAATCCACAGGTTTTGGGAACTGCTGGTATGAACAAAGGTGCTGTCTTCACAGCCACTGCTCTTTCTGCAATTTTAGGTTCTATCTTGATGGCATTACTTGCCAATTACCCAATCGCCATTGCTCCAGGACTTGGGGACAATGCTTTCTTCACTTATTCAGTTGTTCTAGCCATGGGCATCCCTTGGCAAACAGCAATGGCTGGAGTATTTATGTCCAGCATCTTGTTCTTGCTTATCTCGGTTTTAAAATTACGTGAATTAGTCATCGATTCGATTCCCCATGACTTAAAACTCGCGATGGCCTCAGGTATCGGATTATTCATCGCTTTTGTTGGACTGCAAGGGGGCGGCCTCGTAACTGGAAGCAAGTCAACACTAGTTGAGATGGGGTCATTGACTGTTCCAACTACTTGGCTAACAATCTTTGGCCTCGTGGCAACTGGTCTGTTAATGGCTAAAAAAGTCCCTGGTTCCATCTTCATTGGTATGGTCATGACGACCATCGTTGGTTTAGTAACGAAGTTAATTCCATTGCCACACCAAATCATTTCGACAATTCCCAGCATGAAACCAACCTTTGGTGTCGGAATCGCTCACTTGCCTGATTTAGCTGATCCAAAACTCTGGGCTGTCGTCTTAGTCTTCTTATTAGTAGCGTTCTTCGATACTGCTGGTACTTTGATTGGCTTGGCTGAACAAGCTGGGTTCATGAAAGATAACAAAATGCCTAGAATTGGCCGTGCTTTGATGGCTGACTCAATTTCGATGCTTGGTGGTGCAGTTATGGGTACCACTCCAACAGCTGCTTACGTCGAATCCTCAGCCGGAATAGCAGTTGGTGGTAGAACGGGTTTGACTTCACTAGTCGTCAGTGTCTTGTTTGCAGTTGCCATGTTCTTCTCGCCATTATTAACCGTCGTTACATCAAACGTTACCGCACCAGTTTTGATTATTGTCGGAATCTTGATGGCTCAGTCAATGAAACAAATCAACTGGAACAAATTTGAAATTGCCATGCCTGCTTTCTTAACTATCGTAGGTATGCCATTGACTTATAACATTTCTTACGGATTCGCCTTTGGAATCCTCTTCTACCCTCTCACAATGTGGGCTGCCGGCAGAAGAAAGGAAGTTACACCAATTATGTACATCCTGTTCTTCGTCTTTATTCTCTTGCTCTATACGATTAATGTTTTACCTTCATAATAAATTGATAATGAAAAGAACTCTCTTACAGGCGTCACGCTTGTAAGAGAGTTCTTTTTACGTTCAAAACGATTATAGAATGATATTTTACTATCCACAGAAGATTTTTTCGATGTTATAAACGAAAAATTTGGTTATAACGTGTATTTTTTGTTAAGATATTACATAGAAAGTTGATAATTTCTGTATCAAATGAGGTGAAACAATGACAAATAAATTACGATTTTTAGCAATCAATATTAAAGGATACCCTCTATTTGAAGATAATCTTCATTTCTCTTTATTAACAAATAGTCGAGTCTCAAAAAATCATACAGAGTCACTCATGCACTTATTTGGCGCCAATTATACAAATAATGTAACGACAATCGTAGGTAAAAACGCTACTGGTAAAACTACAATCATGAAACTTACAATGGGAATTTTATCTCTATTATCAATCGGTAGATCTATCAAGGAAACCAAATTAAAAGAAGCACTTTTTGATGATTCTACAGTAACTTTTGACGTCTATTTTTATGGTAGCAATAATTTTCTTTACCAAGACACTATCGTTATAGGAAAAAGCAGCGATGAAGTAGATTCCGACCTAAATGAATATGAAGTTAAATCTGAAAAAATTTATCGGAAAAAAGCTAGAATCAGCGAAGCTAAGAAAAATTTATTAAAATTCTCCAAAAATGACTTAATAATGGATCGCAACAACTTAAATACTGACGTTGCAGCTGTTTTGGCATCAGATGATTCTATGTTTAGAACTGTCATGAGAAGTAATAATTATGAAACTTTGAAAGTTGCTGACAATACGATTTTTACTAATACTAATTTCTTCATTTCTAATTTTGGAAGTGTACCAAGTGAAGTCTTACAATATTTAGATTCAAGTATTGAATATCTGAAAATTGAAAGTGCAAATAATAATAATACTAATCAACAAATATTTTACAGATTGAAATTCAAAAATAGCAATCAAGAAATCACAGACAGAAATTTTGCAACTATTGAATATTATTTGTCATCTGGAACTGCCAAAGGAATTTCACTTTACACACAAATTCTCAGTACTTTAAAAAATGGCGGAATTATTTTTGTAGACGAAATCGAAAACCACTTTAACCACGCTATTGCCAGAACATTTATTAATTACTTTAAAGATCCAGCAATAAACATTAACAATGCTAAATTAGTATTCACAACTCACTATTCTGAATTCTTAGATGATATTGATAGAAATGACCAAATATTTATTGCTAGAAGATTGAAAAACATATCATTGACTAGATACTCAAATACTAAAATCAGAAATGATCTCTTGAGATCTGAAGTATTCATGTCTAATAGCATTCAAGGTACCGCACCAGAATACAGTGCTTACATAGCTTTAAAGAAAACTACTATTAAGAGTATCAAAGAATTTAACCAACAGCGTGAGGAACAAAAATAATGAATAATAACTACATTGCTGTAATTATTGAAGGCGGTGCTGAAAAGTCAATCATCAATGTTCTTTTAGACCATCACCTACTAAAATTTGATAGAAATGAAATGCTAGAGGAAGATGTCATTAGAGAAAGAAATGGTAGAACCTTTGCCAGAGAACATCTCACATTTGGTTTCCAAAATAATCAAATATCAATTTTGAGAATTTTAGATTCACATAACGAAAAATTCAAAATACCCAAAGCCTATCAAAGATTAATTTCTTCAATTACGAATTTATATACCTCACCTGAAATTGAAATGTTATTTATCGTTAGCAACGGCGACTTTGATGCTTTTAAAAATCGAAAGGCAGATAAAAGTGGCAAAAAATTATCAGCTCACAATTGGTGTAAAAGTCATTACAAAAATATGAATAATCTTAAGTCTCCAGATTTTGTTTATGATTATTGGAATAATCAGCCTGACGAATTGGTGAGAACAATAAAATTATATTCCCGAAAATGTAATTACCCTTTTCAAAATACCCTTGCGAGTATCCTGAAATAATCGTTCATTTTAATAACATAGCAAAAGAAGCAACCTTTCAAGATAACTTGAGAAGTTGCTTCTTTTTGTTCAATTATCAAAATTAATAAATTGTAATCTAATCGCATTTAAAACCGCAATAATCGTCACGCCCACATCGGCAAAAACTGCTTGCCACATATCGACTAATCCTAAAGCTCCCATTAATAAGAACAAAACTTTAACAATTAAAGCAAAGCTGATATTTTCAAGCACGACCCGACGAGTTTTCTTGGCAATCTTCATTGTCTTAGAAACTTTAGAAGGTTCATCGCCCATAATGACGATATCGCTTGCTTCAACAGCGGCATCGGATCCTAAACCACCCATTGCAAAGCCAATATCTGAATTAGCTAAAACTGGAGTATCGTTGATGCCATCGCCGACAAAGGCTACTTTTTTATTAGCTTGATGCGATTTTTGCAAGAGGTTTTTGATGATTTGGACTTTATTTTCAGGCAACAAGTCCGTATAAACGTCGCTCGTCTTTAATTTCTTAGCAATCGCTGAACCGATTTTTTGATTATCGCCTGTCAGCATGACCGTTTGCGAAATCCCGCGATTGTTCAATAATTGGATAGCTTTTCGAGCATCGCGCTTCGGTTCATCTGAAATCACGATGCTACCTAAAAAACGCTGTGATTTAGCTACATAGATGATAGTTCCTAAAGCAGTATTTTTTACATAATCTATGCCAGCTTGTTGCATGGCCTTGTCATTTCCCACGATTACCTTTTCTCCAGCAATCGTAGCAACTAAGCCGTGTCCTGCTTGTTCATGAGAATTCTCAACGCTCAAGAGTTTTCCTGAATAAGCCTTCAAAATTGAGACGGCAATCGGATGCGTCGAATTCTTCTCAACACTAGCAGCTATTTGTAAAAGCTGTTCTGGTGAAACATCGTTAACTGGTGTCACGCTAGTAACTGAGAACTGGCCTTTAGTTAACGTTCCAGTCTTGTCAAAGGCGACAGTATCGACTGAATTCAAGGCTTCCAAATAATTGCTGCCCTTGATCAAAATTCCTTGACGAGAAGCGGCTCCAATGCCACCGAAAAAACTCAAGGGAACGGAAATCACTAAGGCACAAGGACATGAAATCACTAGAAAAATCAAAGCTCGATAAATCCAAGTGCTCCAAGCTCCTGCAAAAGCTAATGGTGGAACGACAGCTAAAGCAAGCGCTAAAAAGACAACGATTGGCGTATAAATTTTGGCAAATTTAGTAATGAATTTTTCCGTGTCAGCTTTTTTATTGCTGGCATTTTCAACTAAGTCTAAAATCTTAGCAACGGTCGAATCGTTGTAGACTTTGCTGACTTTAATTTGCAATGTGCCATTTTGGTTGATCGAACCACTTAAGGCTTTGTCGCCAACTTTTAAATTTTGTGGCATCGACTCACCTGTTAAAGCTGAAGTATCGACTGATGATTGTCCTAAGACAACTGTTCCATCTAAAGGAATCTTCTCTCCAGGCTTCACTAAAATGATTTGTCCAATCAAAACTTCACTGGGGTCAACGATTTTAGTTTCCTGACCGATTTTTAAAGTCGCAAAATTTGGTTTTACTTCTAGTAAAGCTGAAATCGACTTCTTTGATTTATTAACCGCAACATCTTCAAAGACGTTTCCCAATTCGTAAAACAGCATCACAGCAATTGCTTCAGGATACTCTCCTAAAATGATTGCTCCAATCGTCGCAATACTCATCAAGAAATTCTCATCAAAGATATCACCTTGAAAAATATTTCGAATGGCTTTATAAACGATTCTGGCCCCAATCACTAAATAGGCGACAACGAAAAAGATTACGTCGACTGGCCCAGATACTAAAGAACTCGAACCAAGAAGTAGTAGAATAAAAGAGGTTAAGAGTCGTGTGATCGTTATTTTTGTCTCACGACTTAACTCATTTTTTACTCGTTTAGGTTTATTTTTAATTTTATAATCAGTTTGGACATCGTATGACTTCATCGAGAACATCCTCCTTGAAATGATTATATGTTCATTTGAATATATGAGCATTCATTCATATATTGATTATAATATAATAAGTCTTAATGAATTTCAACCTATTTCAACAAGAGGATAAGCTATGCCAGAACAAAATTTTGAACTCGATCATCAACAAGCTTTACACACTTTAAAACAGAATCTCCCTAGCGACAATGACTTGGATGCCATGGTCAATATTTTCAAGGCTTTCGGGGATATGACTCGGGTCAAGATCATCTTAGCTCTAGCTGAGACTCCACTTAGTGTTGGAGAAATTGCTGATACTTTGGATATGAGTCAGTCATCAATTTCTCATCAATTGAGTATTCTTAAACAATTAAATTTGGTTTCCAATGCTAGACGTGGTCGCAACATTCACTATCGCTTAAGTGATCAACATATCATCACGATTTTTAACCAAACTAAAGAGCATATTATAGAAGATGAAAATGACTACTAGTATTTTTATAAAATGTTTGTTATAATCATGAAGATACGTTTTTAGCGAGTAAGTTTCTCGACTTACTTCGTATCAGCAGGAGGTCAGATGTGGTCATCTGGCCTTTTTGTATGACTAAATAAATCCTGATAACCAAAAAAAACTACTAATCTATTATTTATTTAATAGGTTGGTAGTTTTTTCGTTTTAGATTACTATTTCAACATTTCTAACATCCCCGAGGTGAAAGGATTTTTTATTATCTAAGTGATAGACATCATTGTCATAACCGGAAACCTCTCCAGTTAAGTCGTCTGCCACTTCATTATTAGAATCTACAATATTTAACTGAACTTTTACAATTTGATTATACGTAAAAGATTGCATTAAAAGCTTGGTTATTTGTTCATCTTTTTGTTGCGGGCGCAGTTCATTTCGATGTTGTTGTTGCTTTTTTTGACGGTTCAACGCTGCCGTATGATCAGACAAGTAAAATCCTTGCCACTTCATTTTTCCACGATCATGATAATAATTATCAAAGAACGCTTGCACCATATCTGGATCCGCTTCGTACTTACTATTCATCTCTGTGTCGCCTTCTTTGAATTAATTCCTGTTGCTCGGGCCATTTCAAACCCATAAATCCATCATAAACTATAGTTAGATGGATTTTTTTGGTTATTTGAACAACTATTTTCTCTAAATATGACAAATTATACACATTTATCGTGTGTAATGGAACCGAATGCATCCTTTTTTTACGATATTGCGTATTAATAAAAAAATTAAAAGTCCGATCAAACGGGTCATTGACGATTTGCAACCAATATCTTGTATCTCTTTTTCTAGTAAAATTTGCTTTAATCCGTTCCATAATAATTTGAAAATCTTTATTCATAAGCATTGCCGCCATTGTGACCACCCACTAAAGTACTGCGGGTAATCGCGGTTCCGCCCTTTTGTAAACTATTAGCATAGACGAGCGCTTGAAAGCCATATTTACTACGGATTTCGTCTACGACCTTTAACTTATCTTCATCCTTACATTGTTGTTGAACCGGCAAGAATATATTCAATTGCTGGCTAGTTTTATCAATCAATTTAGAAGAATAAACCGATAGATTGCGTACTGGCTGTCCCTGCCACTGACTTTCAAATAAATAAACTAATAAATCAGCTATTTCTTGATCATTATCAGTATGGTTTATCTTGCCACTAATATTGAAACCGCCTCGCTCGCCTTCTTCACTAGAAGCATAGGAATAACCGACACCTAAGAAAAAGCAACCTGCTTGTTTATGATGATGACGTAATCTTGAAGCAACTTGTTGACCCATTTCTTTAATAACTGTTTCAATCTCATACTTATTGAAATAATCTCTTGGCAAAACTTGAGAATTGCCAATACTGTGACTTTTAGGTGCAATATTATCAGAAATCTTTGTACGGTCGATTCCCCAAGCAATCGCAAAAATTTGTTCGCCAATCAACCCTAATTCTTCTTTCAAATAGAAAGGATTGCTATGAGCTAACTCATACATGCTGTGAATCCCCAAACGATTCAATCTTTTTTCTGTTCGTTTGGCAATACTCCAGACATCAGTCATATTTGAAATCGACCAAATTTTTTCAGGGACTGTTTCGTAATGAATCTCACCCATTAGTTGTGGATCATGCTTAGCATAAATATCTAACGCAATCTTAGCTTGCACAGGATTGTCACCAATTCCAACGGTCGTATACAATCCCAGACGCTTTCTGATAGTTTTTTGAATCACTCGGGCAACTTCTCTAGGAGAATTGCCAAATAATCTCCAAGAATGCGTCATATCAAGAATTGATTCATCGATTGAATACGGCCAAACATCCCTTTCAGCGGCAAATTCACGAAAAATACTATTAATCTGCAAGTTTCGTTTGATGTAGAGATTCATTCGCGGTGGGACAACAATCAATCTTGGATCCTCTGGCAAGTCGCGCTGTCTAGAAACATTTGCCTTAAGATGAAAGATTTTTTTAGCCATCGGCGAAGTTGCTAAAATCAAGCCACCATTAGTATTCTCAGCTTCACTCATTACTACCAGCAGTTCTTTTAACGGATTCAAGCCCCTTAACGTTGCCTCAACGCTGGCATAAAACGACTTATTATCAATTAAGAAGAAAACTCCATGTGGTTCTTTACTGTAATCCATCGTTTTATACCTCCTTTTTGTATGCATCTCCATTATACGAACATATGTTCTTATCTGTCAATAAAAAAAGGAGCCTACTTATTCAGTACGCTCCTTAGATGTTGGTACGTAACCATTTAACGTGATTTGTTTCTCTTTCAATTGCTCGCGTTAAAATCAAATAATGGCCATAGTTTTGTTCAATTTGCTTGTCGCTAAAGAAAACCGTTTTGAGCCGTTTTTTTAAATGGGTTAATTTATCTAGTTTTATTTCTAATTCTTGTCTAATTAAGGATTTTAATAGTGAATCCGACTTATCCTTAATAAAATAAAGTTTTAACGAGAACAATTCTCCAGTTTTGCTTAATGGTTCTTCCAACCAACTACGTAACACTTGTTGTCCATTATCAGTAATTAAATAGTAGGTTGACTTACCATCATCTTCATCCTTCACCCAACCATCATCTTTCATCCGTGCTAATTCTGGATAAATTTGGCTGTGTGAAGCATGCCAGAATTCACCGACCTCATTTTTAAACTCCTGACTGATTTGGTAGCCGGAGAGTTTTCCTTTATTATTGATCAATCCTAGTAAGACATAGGGTAAAATACGTTTCTTAGGCATTTTTATCTCCAAAAAAAATGATATACGATTCTTCGTATACCATTCTATCATGCTATTTATTGATACGGTGATAGTTTTCGTCAAAGTACTTGCCATTTCTAATGTCGTCAGGCATTTCCTTGTAAGGTGCTTCGCTGATAACATCTTCGTTATCTTGACCAGCATCACCCATGTATGTGATGTTAGCAAATTCTGGAACCACCAACTTAGGATATGTTTCGTATTTTTCACGAGATTCTTCCATTAAATCGATGTGTTCATTTTGGTAAGTAACAGTGATTTCTGGATGTTCTTCAACCCACTTAGGGAAAAAGATTGTTCCGTGAAGTTTCTTTTCGTTAGGCATGAAGTCTAAAGCAACATCTGTACCAGTAGGTTCTGTCCATGAAATCTTGTAGATGCCTTCTGTCAGCATAACAATGTGAGCTTCTTGATCAGTTACCCAACGGCCACCAACCATGCCACCGTGAATTCGGTAGTCAACTGTGTGGTCATTTTTAGCGTACCATTCATATTCCCAACCATTGTCGTATGTATAAATAAAGTGTGTTCCTAAGAAATCGTCTAAAGTTTTAAATGTTTTAGTCATAAATTAATAGCTCCTTGTAAAAATCATTATGTCGTTATCGACAAACAATAGTATATGTCGTTAACGACACTTAGTCAAGAGATTAATTTTGACAATAAAAAAACATCTACTAAAAAGTAGATGCTCCATTATAGTATTTGCTTAGTTTTATGCGCATAGTGCTTATACAATCCTGAGAAACGTTCCTTATAATCAGGCAGCCAAGGTTTATCGCGACCACAAAAATGTAAGACTACCGTGTGATCAATCACCCAATCAATATCCCAGTCGCCATTGCTTTTTGCAAAATACAAAGGGTTCATCCGAGCGTCATAGTTATACAATTCGTCTGGAACTTTCATAATATGCTGGCCATACAATCCATTTAACACATCTTGATCAGGCAACACTAAAGTTTTCCCCTTCTTTTTGATATAAGCAAAAATGTCACTAGCTTTAACATTTTCCCTAATTGAATCTAAATCCATCAACAGAACGCCGGAATTGTAATAACTTTCAGTTTCATAATTACCTAACCTTAATTTATTTAAATCATCTGTGACATCAAGTGAGTTGTGACTAGCAGCCGCGTACCAATAATCCTTTAAATCAATTTGATAAAGAGGCTTCAAATCATTGATGATCAAGATATCGACATCTAAATATAAAATTCGTTTAATATTTTTAGGCAAATACTTATGGGCTAATAAACGATAATAAATTGTCTTTGGATAACGGTCCGTCGTCGGTGCACTATCAAAATCAGATTTTTGTACCATAACTGGATGATAATGCATCCCTAATTTCTGGCAAAAATCCTGCAGCTTCTTCGACTCGCGTAATTTCCTATCTTGAATCACATAGATTGAATAATTTTTGGCTGATGAATTTTGCTTAATTGAATACAAGGTCGTCATTAACTGTGTCACCACGTTATCGTCAATCGCAAACAATAAATTCATTTTCTACCCCCGCTTGTTAAACTTTTACTAGTTCCATTATACTAATGGTAATTAATTAATGACACAGGAGTCCACTATGATTAGATCAATCAATCGCGATACTACTTTTTTAGCTCAAAAATCAAGTCTCGCCACTAAAGACGATTTAAACGTTGTAACTGATTTACAAGACACTTTGAAATATCATCATGAAAATTGCGTCGGCATGGCTGCCAATATGATTGGCGTCAACAAACGAATCATTGCTTTTTCAATGGGAATGATGACTGTTCCGATGATAAATCCCACTATTATTAATCGAAAGAATGAATATCAAGCTGTTGAAGGCTGCCTTTCTTTAGATGGTCAAAGAAAAACCAGCCGTTATAAAAGCGTTACAGTGGAATATTTAGATACAAATTTTAAGGAACATACCCAAGAATTCACTGATTTCATTGCTCAAATAATTCAGCATGAAATCGATCATTGTAACGGTGTTTTGATTTAGGACAAAAGAAAGGAGCTTGCATATTTGCAAGCTCCTGTTTTATTAATATTTCTCATATTGTTTTCTTCTTTCGTTTTATATTTTTGGGAGGGGGATATAATTTTTATTCATTTTAATAGTATTTTGTAATAGTCAAATCTGTTTGTTTGTTGCTTTGTTATTTGACTATGCTTAAATAATAACGGATGATTATGAATTTATCGTTGTTAAAATACGAATTAATTGGTACCAAAATGTGAAGATTTTTTGATTGGGTTTAGTTAGTGATTTTATCAGTTTATTTGTTTTTCTTCCTATAGTAATGAAATATTGCATAACATATGGGAAGAATGCAGAATCATATCCTTTATTGTGGAAAAACATAACTACTTCCGTCTAACCCAAAAAATCCCAAGCTCACATTCGTTATTGTGGAAAATTGTTTTATCGTCTAGAATTGTTCTTCCTATTTTTATCCTCAAACTTGCGGCTTCAGTATCGCGTGAAAAAACATAGCTACTTCCGTCTAACCTAAAAAGCGCAAGCTCACATTCGTGAGTTTGCGCTTTTTGTGTTAGTACTCGGTAGCTGACCATGTTTTTTCACAGCTCTTACTATCTAGTACTTTCATTCTTAGCAATAGCGTCAACAGCATCTGTTGCGCCTTCTGCTGATAATTGTTTCTTCAATCTTTCATTACCTTTATAAAGATCTACAACGGTCCAGATTAACAATGCTAGTACGGCTGCAATCAATACGTATGAAATCATGTCAGCTGTAGCTAATTGTGATTTAGCTGGATTGTCGCCATAGAAGGCTTCAATTTGACCTGGTAGTCCGTATAGGTTCAAGAATGTTAAGGCAACAACTGAGAACCAACCTAGAACTTGTAACCACATTGAGTTCTTAAATCTGTTACCCATTTCTGTCTTACTGTTTGTCATCATTAACAATGGCAACATTGAGAATGGTAAGGCGAAGGCTAAGAAGACTTGTGAGTTATTCATCAAGGTATTCAAGGCTTCGTGCTCAGAGATTGCGCTCTTACCGCTTGTCATCATAACACAGATAAGAACTGGGATAACTG
This sequence comes from Companilactobacillus halodurans, assembly GCF_009600995.1. Taxonomy (NCBI): domain Bacteria; kingdom Bacillati; phylum Bacillota; class Bacilli; order Lactobacillales; family Lactobacillaceae; genus Companilactobacillus; species Companilactobacillus halodurans. Next base: position 30,396 of record NZ_VDFO01000004.1, read on the forward strand.
AGATTAAACGTGTTACTAAACGACGTAACCATAGAGGCATCTTCATGTGAACGAAACCTTCCATGATAACTTGACCAGTTAAGGTACCAGTGATTGTTGAGTTTTGACCTGATGCCAACAAGGCAACGGCGAACAATGTTGAAAGGATACCTGACTTAGCAACACTGATTAAAATACCATTACTTAATGTAGATGTATCTGATAGAGCTTCAAACAAACCAAAGAATGATGGATCTTTAACGGCACCACTCTTAAATACGGCAACACCCATGATCAATAGCAAAGCATTAACGAAGAATGCAGCTGTCAATTGGATGTTTGAATCCCATGCTGAGAAACGAACGTTTTGTGCAACTGAATCTTCATCAGTGTGATCAACTTTTCTTGTTTGTGAAATAGCTGAGTGAAGGTACAAGTTGTGAGGCATAACAGTAGCACCAATGATACCTAGAGCACCTGTCAATGGTGTTTGACCACCGATTGATGGGCTTGTTGAGAATGTCTTACCTGTTGGTACTAATCCACCAAATATTGAACCCCAGTTAGGATTTGATAGAGCAACTTGATATACGAAAACAAATAAAATAACAAGAATTAAACATACAACGATAGCTTCGATTTTTCTGAAACCAATCTTTGTTAATAATAGCAATACTAGAACATCACCAACAGTGATGAATACGGCAATTACTAATGGAATATGGAAAAGTAAGTACAAAGCGATAGCAGCACCGATAACTTCGGCAATATCTGTCGCCATGATAGCTAATTCGGTTAGGATCCATAATACGATACCTAGTGACTTACTTGTTCTGGCACGAATGGCTTGTGCCAAGTCCATCTTACTCACGATGCCTAGTTTAGCAGCCATATATTGCAGTAACATGGCAATTAAACTAGACATAAGAATAACTGACATTAATAGGTATTGGAAATTTTGACCACCTGTAATAGATGTTGACCAATTACCTGGATCCATGTAACCAACGGCAACTAAAGCCCCTGGTCCTGAATATGCGAATAAGGTCTTAAAGAAACCTTTGTTCTTTGGTACATCAACGGTACCGTTAATTTCTTCCAACGAAGGGCCGTTGGCGTAGTGGATTAATTTATGCTTTTTTGTCATTGAATTATCATCAGTCATGATTAATCTTTCCCCTTAACTTTATTAAAATATCTTTTAGCGAATAATCATTATTGAAATAGGTGAGTATTTCGCCATATATGCTGCTTGTGAACCAAAATACTTCTTGATACCTTTTTTCGATAATGAGCCAATAACCAAAAGATCTGCTTCAGCAGATGGAATAACGTCTTTAACGATTGTTTCACCGGGATCCCCTTCGGCCACGATAAGTTCGACCTTTTTAACTCCGGCATCTAATGCAATCTGACGATATTCTTTCATATGTTCTTCAAGTTCATCGCGTTCACCATGGACGTAATCTTTAGTCAATGCTTGATATACATTCATCTCGCCACTTTCCAAAATGGAAGTGATGATTAATGTTGATCCATCTTTGATACAACGGTGCATAGCATATCTAAATGCTAATTGTGCATCAGGCGAATCATCAACACCGACTAACACACGTTCAAATGTGTTATTTTGCTTCGACATTGGTCTGTCCTCCAATATATTTTCTCAAGACAAGATTTATCTTTGCTCGTCTTTCCAAAAACCATTCTACCCCAATTTAATAGGATGTAAACTATTTTTTAAGGTCACCTAATAAAAAAATACATTTTAGGAATATTTATCAAAAAATTAGAAAACGGTTACTTGCCTATTACACTGCGTTTCAAGACCATATTATGAGGTATATTTAAAAAAGTTTACCCCCTTCTTAACTATTTTATTCAAAATAAATATGATATATTAAAAACGTTAGCGACGGGGTTTATTGTCTATTAATAAAGAATATTTATTTAATTATGGACAATCCGTATTATTTTAATATTCTTCTATATCTTTATTAGGAATGACTAATAAAAGATTTTATTCATAACTTATGGGGGGAAACTTTATGAAGAACACGACACCAGAAGAAAAAATAAACGAAGTCAATAATCAAAATTATCTCAGCGATAGTTGGGTTACATCGGAAATGTTGATTGGTATGTATTCAAGGATTTTTACCAATCTACTGCTAGCTGATGACCGGATTTTCAAGGGACATTCCAAATAAGGCTTATATAGAAGAAACACGCCTTAAATAACAAAAAGTGGTGAAAATTATGAATGACCTGAATTTTTTAAGACTTATTTTTGAACTAGGTGGCAGTTTCCAAAATGTCAGCAATATTGATCTAGCGGTGAAGGCTGATGTTAGTAAAGCCTCAATCTCAGATCGAACACAACATTTATCAAAATTAGGCTTAGTTAAATACACAAAGTACTATGGTACTAAATTAACTAAAAAGGGCTTAAATGCTGTGATTCCTTTGATTCAGCAACATCGTCTGATTGAAACATGGCTCTATGAAAAACTGGATATTCCATTGAGCGAGATTTACGAAAAAGCTACTAAGCTGTCTGATCATCCTGATTCACTTTTGATTGACCGCTTAAACATCTATTTAGACTACCCTGAAGCTTGCCCACACGGGAATACGATTCCTATCAACTGCTCAATTCAAGAATTTTCGAAGTATTCTTTGCTTGCAAATCAAAACATTTCTAACGAAACTTTCCAAATTATCAACTTCACCGAAGATAATTACTTATTTAAAATTTTGAATAATATAGATATTAAATTATCTGATGATATTAAAATTTTAAATATTAATAATTATGATCACTCAATGGTGGTCTTGAATTTACGGAATAATTTGAAACAAATCTTGCCTAAGAATATTACGAAAATGATTCGAATTGAAAAAGTCAGTGAAATGCAAAAAAGCGTTTGAGGACACATGATGAAATCATGCGTTGTCAAACGCTTTTTTCGTTATATATAACGTTACAGGTTACCCTTATTCAGCTTCAGGGTTTACAATAGTTGAAACAACAGCCTCAATAGAAGAAACTAGTGGACTATCTGGTGTGATTCCGGATTTAGCAAAACGGTCTTCCCACCATTGACTACGAATTTTTTGAACTGTATCAACGATTTTTTTACCTTCGTCAGTCAAAGTCAAAACCTTAGTTTTGCCAGCCCCATTTTTCTTAATCAAATAGTCCAATTTGACCATTTTATTAATTTCTCTAGTTGCCAATCCCTTATCGATAACCAATAGTCGAGCAACTTTATTTTGGCTGATGTTTTCGTAATCGCCAACTGACAATAAAATACAAGCTGCAGTCGGATTTAAGTTAATTTGATTGAATTGGGACCGCGTATCCTTGTAATATTGTCTATGTAGGATAGAGATATCTTGTGCTAAATAACCGATATTTTTCATTCATTTACACTCCAATGAAAAGTTTTGTGTTGACAAATCAACACGAATGATTTACTTTTTTACCTATAATTAATTATAGAACAAAATTAAATAAAAAAAGAGGTTAGAAATAATGGCAAAACAAGTCAATGGTGCTCAAGAATTGATTCAAACTATGATCAATCAAGGAGTCAAATACGTTTTTGGACTTCCTGGAGCTAAAATAGATCAGCTCTTCGAATCCCTAGAACACAATGATAATCCTAAAGCACCCAAATTAATCATCACTCGTCACGAACAAAACGCTTCCTTTATAGCAGCAGGAATTGGACGTTTAACTGGTAAACCAGGAGTAGTCGCTACTACTTCAGGTCCTGGTGTTTCCAACTTAGCTACTGGTCTAATTACTGCAACCGCTGAAGGAGATCCCGTTGTTGCTATCGGTGGTCAAGTTCCACGAAATGATATTGCTAGATTAACCCACCAAAGTATCTCAAGTAAAGAACTATTATCAGCTGCAACTAAGGATAGCGTGGAAGTACAGGACGCTAATAATTTGTCGGAGTCCTTTGCAAACGCTTACCAAACAGCTTCTGCTGCTAAAGCAGGTGCAGCATTCATCTCAATTCCACAAGATGTCCTAAATGATGAAGTCACACGTCCTACTATTAAGAGTCTTTCACCCGTAGAATTAGGTGGAGCTGACCAAGACACGGTCAACCAAATAATTGAGAAGATTAAAAAAGCTAAACTTCCCGTAATTTTAGCTGGAATGCGTTCATCTACCAATGAAGTAACCCACAAGATACACAAATTTCTCCATAAATTCTCAATCCCCGTTGTTGAGACTTTCCAAGGAGCTGGTGTTATCTCTCGTGACCTTGAAAAGAACTATTACGGCCGTGTGGGACTATTTAGAAATCAAATCGGCGATACGATTCTCAAAGAAAGCGACTTAATCATCGCAGTCGGCTATGATCCAATTGAATATGAGGCCCGTAATTGGAACGTTGGCCGAACTGGTGAAATCATTAGTCTCGATAGTATCGCACCAGAAATCACCAGTGATTATCAACCAGACTTGATTGTTCAAGCTGATATTGCCAAAACTCTTGATGAAATCAGCGAGCAATTGCCAAAAGATATCGACTTGAGTCAAGAGATGCACCAACATTTAGCACAGCAACAGGAAAAATTCACTAAAAAAGACGCCATCCCTGAAAATCACTCCGATAAAAACGGAATTCACCCACTAGCAATCATTCATGCTCTTCAAAATCAAGTCAACGACGATACTACGGTAACTGTTGACGTTGGTAGTTTGTACATTTGGATGGCTCGTCACTTCAGAAGCTACAAACCAAGACACCTACTCTTCAGTAATGGTATGCAAACACTTGGTGTAGCTTTACCTTGGGCTATTGCTGCAGCACTTGAGCGCCCTGAACAACCAATCGTTTCTGTAGCTGGCGATGGAGGATTCCTCTTCTCTGGTCAAGAACTTGAAACAGCTGTCAGATTGCATTTAAATATCGTGCAATTGATTTGGGACGATGGCTACTACGATATGGTTCGCTTCCAAGAGATTGCTAAATATGGCCATGATGCTGGCGTTCAACTTGGAAATGTCGATTTCGTCAAATATGCTGAAAGTTTCGGTGCCACAGGCATGCGCGTTGAAAGAACTGAAGACTTGGAACCAATGCTTGCTAAAGCCTTTGCTACAAAAGGACCAGTAGTTCTTCACATTCCTGTCGACTATTCAGACAACATCAAATTAGCTTCCAAACTTGTCGACGATGTTCTAAATTAAAATAACCCCTTAATCTAACTAGAAAGAAGTTTATTTATGTCAAATACGAATATCCTCTATCAACACGGAACTCTTGCTTTATTAGTCCCAGGACTCCTCGATGGAACTATCACTATGAAAGAATTATTGACTCATGGCGATACCGGAATCGGTACTGGCGAAGGCTTAGATGGCGAATTGGTTATCTTAGATGGCAAGCCTTACCAAGTCGATCATCGTGGCCAAGTCAATCTGGTCGACGATAATTTCACGCTTCCCTTTGCCAATATTCATTGGGCTGATTACCACAAACTAACCTCTGTGGAAAACATCGAACAAGCCGATTTAGAGAAGAAAATTTTGTCACTAACTAGCGCCAATACCTTCTTCTCAATTAAACTGCACGGCGAATTTTCCTACGCGCAAACTAGAGCTGTTAAAAGGTCATCCAAGCCATATGATACCTTGGCCAAAACTGCCGCAAGTCAAAGCATTTTTGAACAAAAAGATATCACGGGTACTTTGTTGAGCTATTACTCACCCGAAATTTTTGACGGTGCTGCAGTCGGTGGCTTCCACCATCATTTCTTATCAGATCAACGTGATTTTGGTGGTCATCTACTGTCATTTAAGAGCGCGACCGGTGACGTAGAATTGCAACAGTTCGATACTTTGGAACAACATTTACCAACTAAAAATAAACCTTATATGGATTTTGATTTCTCTGGACATGACATCTTAGGAGACATCCACAAATCAGAATAATTAATCAATAAAAATAGGTGATTTCAAGAAATATTTTCCTTGAAACCACCTATTTTGCTTTTCTATGCGAATTTAATCGATACCCAGACACTTGCTAGTATCATAATTGATCCGGCCACAAAGCCCCATGAGATGTCTTCTCCTAAAAGTAACCAACCTAACAAAGTACCAACGATTGGCTGCAAGAGGTAGAACAGTCCTGAAACACTTGGATTTACCATCGTCAAACCTTTATTCCACATCACAAAAGCTGCAGCGGTCGACAAAGCTCCAACGTAAAATAAACATATAATAACTTTGGGACTGAAGAAGTTCACGCTTTCTAATGCTGAAGCGTCTCTTAAAACAAACGGCGTCAAAAAAAGCATGGCGATGATAGTAGAAATAATCGTAATTTGTAAGGCGCTGTAATCAGAAACTTTTTGAATCAAAACTGACATCAAAGACCAGGTCAATGCTGCGACAATCCATAAAACCACGCCAGTTAAAATATGTTTACCAGTCAAGTGAATACCGACAATCATCAAGACGCCTAAAGTCGCCATGATGACGGAAATTATTTTCATATGATTTAATTTTTCTTTGAGAATCCACCAAGCAAATATTGCCATAAATGTTGGTGTTGCAGAGGTTACGACCGCTCCCGTTTGGGCACTGGAAAACCACGTTCCAGTTTCTTGAGCGACCAGCGATACGGCATAACCAGTTAGACCAATTAAAGCAAACCACTTTAGGTCTTTAACTTTAACGTGCCAATGTTCTCTTCTAATTAACGAGAAAGCTATCAAGAAAATAATGGCCACAAAATACCGTAACCAGACCAATTGAATTGGATGAATTTCACCAACGATAACTTTCACAGCCACAAAGGTTCCACCCCAGATGCAGGCGGCAACGCTCAACAATATTGAACCAATTAATTTATTTGTATTCATCGTACTATTCCTTTTTTCACTGGATTTCTCATAAACTTCACAGCGGGACCATCCACAATCACAGACAATCGGAACATTCTCAATTCTTGAGGAAACCTGTTAAGGCTAGATTATAGCATCTTTTATAAACATGACACGTTTTTTCAATAGAAATTTTTATACATTTTAAACATATGAGTGAAATAACGTCTATTTATGGAACAAAAAAAACGAATCCACAAAGGATTCGTTCGATAATTTGCATAATTTAAATGTTGTTGCCAGCACTAGCAAGTCGAGCTTCTTCTGGTGAAGAACCGTCGAACTTAACTGAGACCCAAACACTGGCTAAAATCATGATTGAACCAATCAAAAAGCCGAATGAGATTTGTTCTCCTAACATTAACCAGCCTAAAAATGAGCCAACGATTGGTTGAATCAAATAAAATAGACCGGATGAACTAGCACTGATAACTTTAAGTCCTTTATTCCACATTACATAAGCGACAGATGTTGAAACTGCACCGACGTAAAGTAAACTCAAGAAGACTTTCGGATCCAAGAAATTGATGCTTGTAAGTGACTTCATGTCACTCAAAATAAATGGCGTCAAGCAGACTACAGCTACTATAGTTGACATAATAGTAATTTGTAAAGAACTGTACGTCCTTACTTTTTTAATAAGAACTGACATTAAAGCCCAAGTCACTGAAGTAAGCAGCAATAGGAGAATTCCCATAACGACATTACTACCAGACATCTTTAATCCTACGATCAAAACGACACCTAACATGGCCATGATAACTGAAAATACTTTGACCTTATCAAGCGATTCTTTTAAGATCAACCAGCCAAAAATAATCATAAAGGCTGGGATAGTTGATGTGATAACTGAAGCAGTCTGAGCATTTGCTAGACCAGTACCTGCTTCTTGGGCAACAAGAGAAATCGTGTTACCAATTAGTCCAATCCAAAAAATCAATCTCAGATCACGCCAATTGATATGCCATTTTTCTCTCTTTAGTGCAGAATATCCAATCAAAAATACTAGTGAGATTAAGTATTCTAACCAAACTAGTTGGATTGGACGAACTTCGTCGACAATGACTTTTACGACGACGAACATTGCTCCCCAAATTACTGAAGCAATAATTAAATATATGGATCCTAAAAACTTTTTAGATTTCATGAGTAATATTTCCCTTCGCGTTGATTCCAATTTGAATTCATTGCTACGCTATCCTCGCAGATAGCCGAAATATTACTTCATTCAAGAAACGATAAATACTCACCTTCCTTTGTCTTAAAACCACTTTAGTATAACAATGCAAAATAATATAACAAGGCGTCTGAGAAAGTAAACGTTTTCAATTTTAAAATCGTTTTTCCAAACCCTTTCAGAACGCAAAAAAAAAGACCCTCAACAAATTATTATAAATTTGTTGAGAATCTTCAGAAAACATTAGTTAAAGTTTAACTATCCTATTAATTTCATCATTTCAAGCCAATTTAGAGCTAACTCGATCCATTTTGCAGTCCAAGCATTGAGATATTTATCCTTACCTGGCTTTTTAGTCACATAAGTTCCAAAAACTAAACCGTGGATGCCTGAACCAAATAAATGATATTCAACCGGCAAATCTAGTTGATTCATCTTTTCAACATACATCAATGAATTAATGACATTGACCAGTTCATCAGTTCTCGTTTGCCAAACAAAGACTGGTTTAGAATTCTTGTTCAATAAATCTTGAGTTTTCCACAAAGCCTTATCGGGAGTGATTTCTTCACGAACTTTATCATCACTAGGGAAACTGCCCTTCACTGTCATATCGATTACTGGATATCCCAGGATTGCTGCAGCATGTTGACCGCTGAACTGATCCAAATGATATTTCTTACGTAATTTTTCATCAGTCGCAATCCCATTATAGGCTGCGACTATATGACCGCCAGCTGAAAATCCAGCTAAAATAATCCTTTGCTTATCAATATGGCGTGATGCGGGTTGCTGATTGATCCAGTCGATAACTTTGCCCAATTCTTGCAAGGCCAGAGGATAAACCGGCTCTTTATCAATTAATTTATATTCTAAGACCACCGCGTGCATCCCAAATGAATTGAAACGCAAAGCCACGGGTTCTTCTTCTCTTTGCGAATGGAAGGTAAATCCACCTCCAGGGCAAATGACGACTATCGGATAATCGACTGGTTGACCAAAATCGGCAACTTGGTCAAGCCAGTAACTTTTTACTTTAAAATCATGATTAGAGATAGTGAGATTATTTTCTTCTGCTTTCATATCTTCATATCTCCTTTGTTGTTATGCTAATTTCACATTATTTAGATTCATTGGATCGCCTTTCTTTACCAACATTTTATCAGTAAATCCAAATAAATAAACTAGGACAACGGAAATTACTAAGGTTCCGTAGTGCGAAATCAGATAGCCATAGAAGTTGCTACCAATTCCGACTCCTGGTGTAATAAAGGCTGGGAAACCTATCAAAGCACCGGATAAAGCATAATTGTCAACTCTTAAGAAGCCTGTCAAAGCACCACCGATAGCACTGGCAATACTTGCAACAATAAAAATTCTCTTATACTTCAAATTGACACCATATAACGCTGGTTCTGTAACGCCACAAAAGGCTGAAACGGCTGCTGCTAGAGACATTTCTTTGAGATGTTTATTCTTAGTTTTCAAGAAGACTGCTAAAACAGCGCCACCTTGAGCGACCATCGTTATGGAAAGAATTGAATTGATATAACTGTGTCCGTTCGTGGCAATGTCGTTAATAACGATAGGAATAAGTCCCCAGTGCAAACCGAAGATAACCATCGTCTGATAAATACCACCGATAACGAATCCACAAAGCGTTGGACTGAAATTGTAAATTGAAACAAGACCATTTGACAATCCCTTGCTCAAAACAGTAATGATTGGGCCAACACCAATAATAATAACTAAACTTAAAATCAAAGCTTCAAGAATTGGAACGAAGACGCTTCTAATATAGGTAGGAATTACTTTTTTCAAGAACTGCTCGACGTATTTTCCTAACCAAGCTGCAACGATTATCGGAAAGACAGATGAAGTGTACGCAACTAAAGTTGTGGGTATGCCTAAGAAACTGGTTGAGGCTGTGCTAGCTTTGCCAGCTAAGGTGACGATTTGTGGATAAATTAAAATTCCACCAACAATTGCTAAAACGATTGGATCCGAACCTAACTTCTTAGCAGCAGTAAATCCTAAAATAATTGGCAAGAAGTAAAATGTTGCATCCCCGATTGCGTTTAAGAGGATATAAGTTCCACTAGTTGTTGAGAGCACTTTAAAACCAGTCAAGGCCGCTAAAATACCCTTTAAAATACCAGAACCAGCCAAGATTCCGATGATAGGAATCATAGAAGCGGTCAAAACACCAATGAAGTTGCTGGCACCACGTTTAACATTTGGCCAAAAGTCATGGACCTTATCAGCTTTGTCAGTCGTTTCCGCAACCGCCTCTGCTGTTGCAGAATCATCAGTAAACTGTGTTCCAATTTGGGCAATAACGGCGTCATAGACATCAGTTACAGCTTGACCAATAACAACTTGATATTGACCGCCAGCTTTAGCAACCGTAATAACGCCATCAAGATTTTCAATTGATTCATCGTTTGCTTTAGAATCATCTTTTAGATAAAAACGCAATCGCGTTATACAGTGAATCAAACTCTTGATATTCTCTACGCCACCAACATTTTCGACTATATTAGCAGCCAATTCATCGTACTTGCCGCCAGTCTTTTTAACGACTTTCTTTTGAACTGATTTCAATGATGCAACAGCAACTGTTGAACCAGCTTTAACATCTTTATCAAAGCCAGTTGTCATCAATTCCTCTAAAATATCCTTACTATTAGTAATCGCTAAAATAATAGTTGTTTGCTTACCGGCATCTTTAATCATTTGCAAGTTCATCTTAACAACTGAATCGCCAGCTTTTACTTGGTCGCCTTCTTTGATTGAGACTTCAAAAGGCTCTCCTTTCAAATCCACGGTATCGATTCCTAAATGGACGAGGATTTCTGCACCACTGCTCGTCTTCAAACCAAAAGCGTGTTTGGTTTCTGAAACGAGTGTGATTACTCCGTCTGCGGGTGAAACAATATTTCCAGAACTAGGTTCAATTGAGAACCCTTCTCCCATCAACCCTTGTGAGAAGACAGGATCTTGCACTTTTGACAGCGTCAGCAACTTACCGTCAGCGGGTGCAACTAATGAAAGCAATGTTTGATTGTTCATAGCAGTCATTCCCTTTTTTAATAGATTTGTCTTTTTTTGATTACGCTTATATCATATGTTTAAACACGTATGGAGTCAATATTTATTCGAACTTATTTTATAGTCTGAGGAACATCTCATGAAGCCCACAGACAAGGGCTTATTATTCCAATAAATTTAAAAAATAACGACATTATCTTGCTTTTGTCCTTTTTTAATGGACAATAATTTGTAATTTTATTTTGCTTTATTAAATGATAAATAACATTTTAAAATAAATTTCAAATTGACTATTTTTTTAAATCGAAAAAAGTTATCATTTTAATACCTTCTGATTTACCTTTCTGTACCTATAATTTTTTTAAGTGGACAAGCGTAACTTAAAAAACTATCATTACTAAGACAAAGAACATAATTTAAGGGAGTATTTAATGAAAAAGAATTCTTGGATTACTTGGTTAATCCTTTTGGCCGCTGTTTTTGTGGTCGTTGAGACAAATCCTCAGATAGTCCCTAAACTTGAAAAACAAGTCGCGCAGACTACTAAAAAACTTAAACCATATCTTTATTTAACTAAAGTCAATCTTGAACAAAAGCTCAGTGGAACTACTACTAAAACTACTACTGAAAGTCAGGTCGGCAAAGCAACCACACCGATTGAATCGCCTTTACAGGGGATGACTACTTCCAGAACTTACTATTATCACTTTAAAGACAATGTACCAGAAAATGCTCGCCAGGTATTTTTAGATGCGGTCAACACTTATAACGCTACCGGACTGGTGAAATTGATTCCTGGTCAAGGTCAATCGAATCAAAACAGTATAACTTTTTTCATCTATCACAAAAAAATCGCTAACATCATGTCTAGTAACATCGAATTAGGAAATGGTGGCCCTTCTGCGTTGCAACTGAACAATTACGCAATCAATACTGCTCAAGCTGGATTGAATATGACCTATCCAACTATGTCAGTTAAAGATTCCGTTGCGGTTCATGAATTGGGCCATGCCTTAGGACTGGCGCACAGTTCTTATACTAATTCTGTGATGTATCCAGTTGATCAAGGCGTTTCTAAATTATCTCAAGCTGACTTGAATGGCTTGAAAAAAATCTATAACAAATAAAAAAGATTCAATCAATTTTTACGTTGATTGAATCTTTTTTCATTGAATTAAATCGTTGATAAAGCAATATTTAACATCTGATCAAAACTATCAGCCGCTGAAATGGTCTTATTATCAAACCGACCGTTGCCAATATGAACAATCTCGCCAATAATCAAATTACGCAACATTCGCGAAATTACCAAGCGTGATTTCTTATCAGGTACTAACGGCTTCAATAATTTCAACCCAATGTTACGTATTTTTAAAATAGCAGCATCTAAATCATCATTGTGAAGTTTGCCAGCGGGAATTGCAATGACTTGTTGCGCCACTGGATAATGGGATAAGGAATACTGAACAAATATTTTATTGAAGGCTTTGATAGCCTCTTTACCAGACAATCCTAACAAATCTGCTTGTAATCTTTGATACAAATCATTATAAAAATGAATAGCTACGCCAATTCTAATAGCCATCACGTCTGGAAAATAGTTATAAAGTGCTTGTGAGCGTGTTCCTAGAATGCGACTTAAGCGTGTAAAGGTCAGATTTTCTTGATGATTGATCAAGTCGACTGCTGCGAGAACTATTTTCTCTTTTGATAAAATTCTTGTCGTCAAAACAAAACCTCCCACTTGAAATTTATGACATTTGTTCTACAATTACAAAGTGTAATGTGTAATTACATCATGTAACTGCACTATAACCTAAATCAATTTCAGAATCCAGTTAAAGGAGTTCTTTAGATGACTACAATTTTTCTTATTATCGCTGGAATCTTGATTGGAACGATCGTTATCGCTCTAGGTGGCGGCGGTGCGGCTTTTTACTTAGGAATCCTCTCGTCTTCCTTTAATCTTGCTCCAGCTACAGCTGCTGCAACTTCAGTCGTTACAGCTGTCCCACCTTTAATCATTGGAGTAATAGCCTATATCAAACAAGGTCGAGTCAATTTTCGTTTAGGAAATCAGATGTTACTTGCTTCGTTGCCAGCTGTTATCATTGGTTCCATCATAGCACCGTATATTCCTGAACAATTATACAAATGGTTAATTGCAATTATTCTAGTATATTTAGGAATCAGAATATTTGTTCAACAATTTAAGAAAACTAAGAAAAAGAAACAACATGGTAAATTTGCGGCGGCCGTTTATGGCTTTATCAGTGGACTAATGGTTGGTGTCGCTGGACTCAGCGGTGGTGGACCTGTTCTAGCTGGCTTGTTAATTTTAGGATTAGATACTTTCAATGCCACAGCTACTTCTTCCTATGTTCTAGTTGGCATGTGCGTATTAGGTTCAGCCTTACATCTCACGACCGGCAGTATTTATTGGCAAGCCGGAATCCCCTTAATTATCGGAGCTGCCATTGGAGCATTGATTGCACCTTATGTCGTTCAACATTTTCTATCGAAAAGTAAATACGCTTATTTAGTTCAATATTTTATTGCGATAGTTTTGGTTATTATGGGAATTAAAACTGTCTTTTAAAACAAAAGGACTACGAATTTATAAAAAAATTCGTAGTCCTTTTTATTTCTTAAGCCACTTTTTGAACTGCACTTTTACTCTTATCTTTATTCTTAGCATGCTCTCTTCTAAATAAGAACATCAAAATGACGATTACCGCTGCAATCATCAACAAAGCCATCAACATAATATTGTGAATCCCTTGGAAGAAAATATCCTTCATTTCAGGAAGATAAGCCTTAGGCAAAAACTTAGCATCAGCAGCATTGCTGAGTTTGTTCATCACGCTAATCGTTATGTGACCGTTACTTGCCTTAACGCCACGAATCAAAGCCAAATTCAAAATAACTCCATAAATCGAAGACATGAATGTTTGACTTAAAATTCTGACCAAGTAAGCAAATGAGGTTGAAATTGGCACATCCCGACTATCGACATCGAATTGGACTGCAAGCAATAAAGCATTGAAACAAATTCCGACGCCGAAGCCTTCAAACACTCCCATCACTAATAAGAATGTGTAACTGGCTGTTTGCTTGGCGATATATAAACCTGCAAAAGAGATTAAAAAGGCAATCGCACCAATACCGATAATTTCATAACGACCCATTCTGCGTTGAATCAAAGGTTCCATTTCTGAACCAATGAAGTTAGAAATAGCTCCTGGAATCTGCGTCATTCCTCCGACTAAAGCACTCAAGCCCATGATACCTTGAGCCCACATCGGAATATAAATATTAAAGGCGACAAAAGAGCCCCATAAGAGTGCGAATAAAATCAAGTCAACGACCAATTTCTCATTTTTGAAGAGACGATTAGGAACGATGGGATCATCGACTTTTTTCTCGACACGAGACATCCAAAAAATCAAGAAGCCACCAATAACGATAAACAATAAGGTCAAGAAAATTGAGGCGACTCCAAGCAACTGGATACCAACTAAAATTGAAGATAAGCCTAGGACCATCAAGATAGCACCGTGATAGTCGACTTTACTCGTGTTGAGTGTTTCTTTAATTTTGAAGAAGAATGAAATAATCAGAATCGACAACAAGGCCAATGGCAAGTTGATGTAAAAGACCCAGTGCCAACTGAATGTATCAACGATCCAACCACCAATCAGCGGTCCAATAATGGATGTTCCACTAAATCCGGCTGAAGCAAGCCCAATAACTTGTGCCCGCCGTTTGATATTTTTAAAAATCTGCGAATAGATGATGAATGGAATTGTATTCATTCCACCAGCACCGATTCCCATGACACTTCTAGCGGTGATAAACCAGATAATATTAGGAGCTAATCCTTGAAACAAAGCTCCAATCATAAAGACGACTGTTGCGGTGATATAGGCTGTCTTATTACCCTTTTTCTCACCAAATTTACTCCATAACGGTGTTGAAACGGCCATCCCCAATAAAAATATGGCAACGATCCAACCCATATACTGAATACCATGCAAATCACTAATAATTGCTGGTAATGCAGTATTAATGATCGTAGCGTCAAGTCCTGCCATCATATTCGACAAAACCAACGCAAAAGTAACTAATATTTTCCTATTTCTGCTCATTCCCCTTGCTTCTTCCTATGACAAAATCTTTTTACCAATAAAAAATAAGGCCTCGCATTGTGCACTGCCTTATTCTTACAGAAAATACTAACAGTATTTTCAATTATAGTCTTCTTTATAAATTCATACAAATGGTCTAAAGCTTTTCTGGCTGGCTCAACAATTCTTCCAGACGATTGAAGAATAGTCCAGTTTGATAACCGTCACAAACGGCATGATGAATCTGGAATGTGACCGGCAATTGTCTTTTTTGATGGATATCTTTTTCAAACTTACCAGCTGTCACGATTGGCAAGAGATACTTGTCGTTGTTTCCAATATTCAAATTGAAACTAGAATAGTTGACCCATGGCATCATCGAGATATTGACGACATTTTGTGGAACTGGCTGTTTAGGGAATAGTTTGCCTGTGCCTTGATATTGCTTAATATCATCAAGATAATCACGATGAAATTCAGCAAAGGTATAGGTGTTTTCAGTATCAATATTCGAGAACAATTCCGTCTTGTTATCAAAGATTGAATAAAATGGTACCAAACTATCCCAATAGCCCAATTCTCCTTGGTCATTAAAAGCCATGCGATATAAATAATTTGAATTGACAACCTTTAAAACTGAAAAAATAAATAGAGGATAGAAATTATAATGATTTTCTTTAACGAATTTTAGAGCCCTATCAATTGGAACATTGTGCGTCATACTATAAGTCGTTTTTTGATCAATGAAGTGGTTAAAAACTTCTGTTCTAGTCCAAGTGTCTAAATCAATCTTAGTGAATTCCACGTTGTTACCTCCAAAAATTAAATTTCATTTTACTTCAAAGTCATCATACAATACTTTGAAGTTTTTTTGGCTGGTTTTAATATTTTATTGAATACTAAGATTATCAAATAATAAATCATCTTTTCCTTAATCCTAAACAAAACGTTACAAATTGCAAAATAATGTATTATTAAAGCCATTTTATACAATATATTATTTCATTTATGGTGCTACAATAGATGAAATAATAAAGATGATTGTTTTTATTTGGGGGAATAATTGTGAGAAAAAAGATTCTTGTCAGTCTTTTGCTTATCATAAGTTCGTTACTTTTATTTATTTCATTTAATACCAACCTTGCATCTGCCGATTTAACCGACAGTACTGACTTGGCTGTCTTAAAAGACGCTCCTAAGGGGATAGGTATTAATAAATATTTCTCTAACTCTGCTCCTAAGGTCTACGACAAAAAAGATATCTATGACACCAATTCTGCCCAAATCGTCGATAATACAGGGGCAAATTCTGACAGTGGCAATATCATTTCTCTAGCTAACTCAAATAATACTTATGGATCAATGTGGTCAAATGATAAAACTTTTGACATTAACAAAGAACAAACTATCTCAGCTTGGATGTACTTTGGTTCAGGCGATGGCGAGTCTGATATCAACAGTGAAGGAATCGCCTTCGTTTTGCAAAATGATGATAACGGCGTTGCAGCCTTGGGCGCTGGTCTTGAAGGCTTAGGCGTTTATGGTTATGACGCTTCCGAAGTTACTCTAGTCAGTGGAACTAATGCTAAACAAAGCTACATTAAAAATACCGCTGTTCAAAATAGTGTCGCTTTGGAATTCGATACTGAGAAAAATAATTTTTATGATACATCCAATAAGCCTATCAATAATAATGGCAAGTCATTCCCATCACTCTACACTTATTACTCTTTAAACGGTTACGATACTCAATTAGGTACCGCTACTTCCAATCTAGTTAACCTCGGATTTCCAAGCGATGCTCGCTATGGTGCTGGTGGTTCTTACGGACACATCGCCTTAACTTATCCTGGATTAGCTGATTCTTATCAACCAGCTGATTTAACAGCCAACTCGACCATGAAAAACCAATTTGTACCTTTCGACACTGGTTATGACTTAGTTCACATCAAACCAACAGCAGCTTATTTGATCAATGATACCGATTCTAGTGGCAATCCAATTTATTGGCATCACGTCACTATCAAATGGATTCCAGCTGAATCTGGCAGCACCACTGCTAAACTTGAATATTCATATAACGATAAAAGTACCGATGGTTCTGATAACAACAACACTACTAGCACCAATTTCCAACGGATCAACGATACAATCGATGTCGATACGACTAAATTGAATACGACTGATGGCAAGGTTCGTTGGGGTTTCACTGCTGCTAATGGCAGTTCCACAAGCGTTGCCACGAAGTTGGTTGCCTTTGATTCCATTCCTGAATTGCTTTACGGCGATGCTGATGCTTCAATCACTGACAACACTTTGAATAAAACTATCACTTCAGATTCAACCGATAAAAAAGTTGCTGGTGGTGACTCACTTAGTTTAAATTACGATTTAAATTACATCCGTGGTAACGAAAATTGGAAGGATATCGCCGCTCAAATTAAAATTCCCGATAATGTCACAGTGACACCAGATGCTAATGGCAACGTTGCTTACATTACTTATAACGATGCCAACAAGACGACTGAAGCAATCAGCTCCAGTGAATTAGTTGATGGCAGTTTGAAACACACTTTAGCTAAAACTATTGGTAACTCTTCTGGTGCAACTGGGACTTCAGCAACTATCAAGATTTCTGCCACTGCTAATCAAGTCAATTCTGACACTAACGTTGGTACCAAGCCTGCAACCTTCACTGGCTCCAACAACATTGCTACAACCAACTCGCCTGCTTTTACAATTATGGCACCAAAAAAGTATAGTTTAAAACTTGATAATACCGGAAGTTCCAATCTCAACCTATTATATAAGGCTGATAATTCCGCATTAAATTTAGTAACAGACTTAACTTATAGCGACAATCACAGCTTTGGCGATGACACGACAGGAACTAACATCATCTATCAAATCACTGCTGGAGATAAAACTTATACTGCTGGCGCAACCGCCACGGATGATGACTATAATCAATCTATCGACCTAAAAAGTTTAATCGATAACGATACCGATTTTTGGAATATCTTCACTGAAAATTCAACTCAGACAGTTACGATCAAGGCTATCGACCAAGCAAATGGACTCGTTTCAAATACCGTTACCTATATCGTTGACACTAAGCCGAATAAGTCTTTGAGCATGACCGTTTCTAAGAACTTAAACTTCAAAGATATTAATTTAGGCGATACCACCGAGTATCTAAAACGTAACAGCGACTTCGATCTCAGCGTAACCAGTCTGCGTGAACCTTGGCAATTGAACGTATCAACTAATGGCTTGTACTTAAATGGGAAAACTTTAGACAGCAATCTAGCCTTGGTTTATCGTAAGACTGCCGATTCCAATTACGCTGCTATTGGTTCAACTCCAACCATGATTGATGAAGACACCACTTCACATGAAACCAGCTCGACTGAAGATATTGCTGACGATTGGACCAATAACTCCGGATTGCTCTTGAAACAACTGGGAGCAAGCAATGCTGGTAAATACACCGGTACCTTGACTTGGACCGTTTCTGATTCAGTCAGCAACTAAAAATATATAATATTAATAAGAAATCGTTGATTTCGATAAATGAAACCAACGATTTTTTTCTGTCTATTTGTGTTTTAGAATAGCTAGACCAATGGCCCATTTTAGGTTAAGCTTGAAAAAATGGGGTAATGAGGGGCAAGAATGCGACAAAAACTATTTAATTTTAGTAATCACAGCTTAAAAGTAATTTTTTATATTTTATTTACATTGACATTTTTTTTTGCATTAACCTCTCCCAATCTTATTTTGGGAGATAATGCAGTAACTAAAATTGGCACTACTGCAGTTTCGACAATCTTTCTTTTGCTGGCTGGAGCAATTTTTTTGTTGCTATATGTCAGTAAAACTGCACATAAGTTCTTTTATAAAATCTTTATAAAAAATAATAAAATCACTGCTACTATATTCTTGCTAATCGTTATCGTCCTTCAAATAATTTTTGTTCAATTAACGCATCCCGCCATCGGATTTGACGTTGGGGCTATTCACTATGGACTGACAAATCCTCGTAATATCAATACAATTGGTTATTTTAGCGTCAATCCCAACAACGTTAATTTGCTTTTGATTCAACACTGGTTTGCAACTCAATTTAAGATGACCTCTTGGCTGTTTTTTGATTATCTGACTTTGATTTTAGTTGATCTTTCTGCCATATTTAATCTTTTTAGCATCGGTCTAATCGATAAAACAAAAGTGCCTCTCGCTATGTATCTTCATGCTCTATGGCTCATTTTATTCCCTATGATTCTTGTCCCCTAAACCGACACCTGGGTCTTACCATTAGTATCTTTATATTTATTATGTTATTGTTTTATTTCCTATACTAAAGTTAATTTTATTTATAAACTACCTGTCGCAATAATTTTCGGCGTCGCTATCAGTTGTGCTTATTTCGTCAAACCATCAGGCATAATTCCGGCGATTGCTATTTTGATTGTTGAGTTGCTTCGTTTACTCGTCTCGACTAGGAAAATGTGGGCAACGCTTCTTCTTGTCATCTTGGTGGCCGGCAGTGCATATGGCGGATATCACGTTTTTAATCAGTCCATTCAAAAACAAACTTATATCCGAGTTAATACTTTCCGCGCCAAACCAATCGTCCACTTCATCAATATGGGATTGTCGGGCGATGGCGGCTATAACGAAAAAGATTCCTTCAAAATGGCGACGACCATCAGCAAACAAGCCCGAATCGATTATTCCGTTCACTCAATCAAGAAGCGTCTGAAAAAAATGGGACCTTTTGGTTATGTAAAATTTTTATTGCAGAAACAAGGCAACAATAGTGCTGACGGTACTTTTGCTTGGATCAAAGAAGGAAACTTTATCCATGGCAGCTCTATTCCTAAACAGCATGGAGTTGCCGGCGTAATTGATAATTTCATCTACTTATACGGAACTAATTTAGGCGATTTCCGTTTCATTGCGCAGATTTTTTGGTGTATCTGCTTGGGAATAATTTTCTTTGCTTGGGACGATACTCGTAAAATTACGCAAATCATGCGCTTAACTATTATCGGCGGCTTTATTTTCTTATTGATTTTTGAAGGTGGCAGAAGTCGCTACTTGATTCAGTTCTTGCCAGCTTTTCTCATTTTAGCAACGTTAAATTTTCATGCCACAAAGCAAAAATTACACGATTTATTTAGTTGGACAAAGACTAGTAAAGATTAGCTTTACTTTCTAAACCAATAGGTAATATACTAAATTTGAATAGAGAATATAATTATTTAAATATGGGGGGATAAGAATGAAATTCAAAGGCTTCTTTGTCTTTATAAGTACAATTATCTGCCTCTTTTTGGGAATAATTTTTACAGGTTCGATAACTCAAGCTGCAACCGTTGATTCGTCGCAATTGCCTGTCGATAACAATGAAAAAAGCGATTTAGGAATTAAGATTGACGGCAATTTTGATGACTGGAAAGATAAAACTAAACATGCCATGACCATTAAAGGCGATGACGACAATATTAAATACGTTTCGTTTTTAACTGATGGCAAAAATATTTATTTATATGTTTTGATGAATCCTAAACTAAGCGGTGGCTATACTAATTTTCAACCAGATGGCTACACCTTAACAGTCGGTGACAAAGTATTTTACATTAGTTTTAATAATCATCAAACTGTTACCTTAAATCTTAATCAAAAAAAAGCTGTTTCGATGAATATTTACGCCAGTGATGACTTAAATGTAAATTTAAATAACAACGCTTATGTCTCAAGACAAACTATCAACCAAAAAAATGGCGATGGCTCTGATTACAAAGGAACAGGCTATGTTTTTGAAGCCTCTATTCCCCTAGACAAACTCAAAGGCGTTTCAGATACCAGTGGTCAAACAATCAAATTAGCCAATAATAATCTTTGGACTGGTTCACTAGAAGCATCTGGTGGCAGTACGGGACCAATCGTTTTAGCCAGCGTTGGTTTTACCATTGCTATTATTAGTGTTCTAAAAATAACTGGCTTTGGCTTCAAGAAGAGAGGATAGCTTGCGAACGTATACTTATTAGTTGGAATAGTTGTCTGGTTATATTTATTATCCGTTTTAAAAAGAGCTCACGTTCCCGCTTTTTATTTTATTGTGGGAACGGCCGGACTCTTTTTTATTTTAATTGGCTTCAGTACACCCTATTGGGTCTGGTTTTTTACTCATGCTGTCATCAATGGCGTCGGTTGGTTTGGCGATTTAACGCACATGAGTACCGTGATGAATCACTATGGATTGATCAGTATCAATAATCCAACCAATCCCCTAACGATGACTATTGATTATGAATGTTCTGGAATCATTGAAACAATGGCCTTTATCAGCTTGACCATCTTCTATCCTATTTTTAACCGTCACGAAAGAACCTTTTTCGGTTTTTTAGGAATCATCTGGATATACTTAGCGAATGTAATCAGACTCGCAATCGTTATTACCATCGTCCATTTCTTCGGTGGCGATTCTTTCTTTTTGGCACACTCAATTATTGGACGCCTAATCTTTTACATCTTAGTGATTGCGCTCTACTACAACGTCTTTACCTATTCACAAATTTCACGGAGTTTGTATGCAGCTTTCCAATCACGCGTCAAAAGAATCCAAAATAAATTTAAGAGAGGTGAGAAATCATGAGCTATTGGTTAAATCTTACCTTATTTAAAATGGGCTTTTGGATTACCTGGGCCTTAATCCCCATCGTCATTGAAATCATCCCTTCAATGATATCTAGTATTAGAATTATGATTCACAACAAACATCCCCAGAAAATGATTATGCCTGATAAAATGCCTATGATTTCAGTCTTGATTCCCGTTTATAATTCTGAAGACACCCTCTTTGCCTGCATCAAATCAATTCACGATTCCACTTATCCAACTGAACTGATTCAAGTAATTTTAGCTGACAATCAAAGTACCGATGATAGTTTCCAAGTCTTTGGTCATGCGCAAAATGTTTTTTCTGATATGAATCTTCGTTTGATCCATACTGAAAAAGGCAAAGCTGAGGCTTTAAACGCAGCCCTTTATGGAGCAATCGGAACTTATATCATCAATATCGATAGCGATGGCATTTTGGAAAAACATGCTTTGATGAACATGGTATTAAGATTTGAAAATGACTATGACATTTCCGCATTAACAGGAACGATTTTGACCCAACGCCGTTCGCTAAAAAAATTTGGTGGATTTTTACAACACAACGAGTACTTCGAATATGCTCAAGCATTCTTGTCAGGACGCACAATGGAATCGCATAATAACCACCTCTTCACCATGTCAGGTGCATTTTCTGCCTTTCGCAAAGAAGCCGTTTTGAATACTTTCCTATACGATATTGACACGATTGGCGAGGACACGGATATGACTTTTCAACTGCGGCAACGGATGCAGCGCAAGGTCGGTCTTTGTGCCAATGCCATTTTTTATATTGAGCCTATCAAGGATTTTTCAAAATTGTACACCCAACGTCAACGCTGGCAACGTGGCGAAGTCGAAGTCATTCATCAATATGCTAATGATTTGAGTATAAAAAACTTTTTTAAAAACTTTATGGTGCGTCGGCTCTTAATCGATCACACCTTCCTATTTCCACGGATGATTTGGCTATGCGCCAGTATCGTGCTTCTCTTCTTTCGTTATTCACCAATCATGATGGGAATGTCTTATTTCATCATTTATTTGCTATACATTTTGGTCGAATTTCTCAATTATCTCTGCGTTTTAGAGTTATTAAAAGAATTTCCCAAGGAGAAAAAGTTTTATCGCAAACAATGGTGGGTCGCCATCACGCTACCAATCTACAATTTCATCTGTGCCTTGATTCGTTTAGTCGGCGTCTTAAACAGCATGACCACCACTTCCGAATGGAATTCTGAACCCTTCAAAGTAGAATTTGATCGAACCATCAACGTTGTCAAAGAAGACTTGAAACGTAATAAAAGAAAAGAGAAATAATCAATGAGCAAACAATATCATACCTACAAATTAAAATATTACGTAAATGCCAGCCACGCTATGAGATGGGAAAATGGAGAAGGCAAACAACATAATCACACCTGGGAAATTGTTTGCGAAATCCACAGCAAAAACGACCACATGATAGTTTTCAACGACATCGATAACAAACTACAAAGCATCTTCGACACCTTCTCCGGAAAATTTCTCAACGAACTACCCTACTTCAAAACCATCAATCCCGCAGTAGAAAACGTAGCCGTATGGCTATTCAACCTACTCAATCCAGCATTAGAAGAATTGAACGCTGAATTAGTAAGATTAGAAGTAGGAGAATCACCTACTAGAGCGTATTGCATCGATGTAAGAGAGTGAAATATAAGAGAGTGAAACAGGGGCGGTCAGCTACCGGAGCCTAAGACAATTTCACGAATTGCTCGCTGGTCTTGCGAGTGATTTGGGAAATAGCCTTAGGTGCAGGTAGTTGCCCCTGTGTAACTCGTTTTAACTAGAGAGTGAAACAAGCCCGGGAGCTACCGAGGATTAAGACAATTTCACGAATTGCTTGCGTACTTTGCAAGCGGTTTGGGAAATAGGCTTAACCGGAAGTAGCTGGCTTGTGTAACTCGTTTCCACTATATTGCAGAGAAGCGCAACCGGATGAAACACAAAAAGAGATAATATCCACAATAAAAAAAGCTCTGACACTTATTTTTTAATATGTGCCAGAACTTTTTTAATATCCATATATATTTATATTTATTTCCCCAAAGCCTCAACAATCTGTTTCTCCATCTTTTCAGGCTTAGTAACCGGAGCAAACCGTTCAATCAACTGACCATCGCGACCAATCAAGAATTTAGTAAAATTCCACTTGATACGACCATGACCGCCGATATCCTTCAAATAAGTAAACAATGGATCTTCATCCTCACCATTAACGGCAATTTTTTTAGTCATCGGAAAAGTAACTCCATAGTGCATTTGACAATAATCGCTAGTTGCTTCATCGCTATCTAATTCTTGGTGGAATTGATTGGATGGTAAACCGAGAACTTCCAATCCTTGGTCGTGGTACTTTTGATAAAGTTCTTCCAAACCCTTCAATTGTGGAGCTAATCCACATTTACTAGCAGTATTTACGACTACCAAAACCTTGCCTTGATAATCTTTGAAGTCAATTTGAAAGCCATTCATTTCTGTCTCTGAAAAATCATAAATCGTTGCCATTTAAATCAATCCTTTCTCTCTCTTTATTATCTTAACCATACTATTAGAATAAGATGAAATTTTGAATTAATCAAAATAAGGCTATATAATGAACAACCCGTTTTCAATTACGAAGTTGTTTATTATATAACCTTATTTATTTTTTAACGAATACCGGCTTGTCTCAAAATTTTACTTTCAATTCCATGTTCCAGTTCCTTATCGTGATGAATTGGGACTGGTAACGTGACATTAGTTTCGGGGTTATACATTTTCAAATGCGAACCATTTTGAGATTTTTCTACAAACCCATGTTTCTTCAATATTTTTACGATTTTTTGGGGTTTCATTGCCATGGTATTACCCCCTCTCATTATCTATTGTACACGCCCGGCTTGCATTTAGGAAAAATAATAATCGTCTACTAGACATCCTCGCCAATAATATCGAATCCGTAGCCTCGAATATGTTCTTTTAACATCTTCAAATAATCTTTTCCAATCGGGCTTAATTCCAGTTGACGGTGCTTCAACCAGCCTAAAGTCATTGAATCATCGACATCTAAAGGAATAGCGACAATTTTATCATCATTTAATTTATTACTGATGATACCAGAACTAATCGTGTAACCATTCAGACCTACCATCAAATTAAAAATCGTAGCTCGATCACTGACCTTGATATTTTTCTTTCTATCTAATGTACTCAAAATCTCTTCTGAAAAATAAAACGAATGATTATCGCCTTGTTCATATGATAAATAAGGATAATCCACTAAATCAGCTAGCGTGACACGAGACTTCTTCGTTAAAGGATTCTGCCTGCCCACAAAAACGTGTGGTGAAGCCTTGAACAACGGAGTAAATTCGAGGTCGTATTCCTTGAATAATTTTTCCAGTACCCGGCGATTGAAGGTGTTGAGATACAAAATCCCAATTTCACTCTTGAAACTCGATAAATCAGTCAAAATATTTTCCGTTTCTGTCTCTCGCAAAGTGAACTGATACTCGTCAGCCTGAACCGTCTTAATCAACTCGACAAACGCATGCACAACGAAGGCATAATGCTGCGCCGAAACTGAAAAAGCCTGCTTTTGCACGGTATTTTTTTCATAACGCCCCTTTAACAATTGCACCTGATCAAGGACCTGCCGCGAATAAATCATGAATTCACGTCCTTCATCGGTTAGTGTCACGCCAAGTTTGCTTCGCATAAGGATTTTGATACCCATTTCATTTTCTAACTCTTTAATAGCGTTCGATAAACTTGGTTGCGTTAGGTAAAGTCGTTTTGCTGCTTCGTTGATAGAACCCGTTTTGACAATCATTTCCAGATACTGCAATTGTTGAATTCGCATAAGCCTTATCCCCTAAATTTTTCTCAATTATACCCCTTATAGTTAAAAACTATAACATGTCCCTGTTATTATCAGTTATTAAATATTTCAATATCATGGTAATTTATAGACAATTACAAATACTACCACAAAGGGGACTTATATATGACCACTTCAATTATTGGTTTTCCCAGAATCGGCGAAAATCGTGAACTTAAATATCAGACTGAAAAATATTGGCGAGACGAAATCACTGAAAAAGAATTAAAAGACTTTGCTAAAGATTTACGTTTAAAACACTGGCAATTGATTAAAGATGCTGGTATCGATGGCATTCCTAGCAACGACTTTTCTTTTTTTGATACGACATTAGATGCAGCTTACCTCTTCGACATTATCCCCGAAAATGTTAAGCAAATTAATCTGTCACCACTCGACCGATACTTCGCCTTAGCAAGAGGCTATCAAGGAGAAGAAGGCGACATTAAAGCCCTGCCCATGAAAAAATGGTTCAACACCAACTACCACTATTTAGTTCCACAATTTACTAAAGAAACCCAAATAAAACTAACCGACACTAAAATTTTTGACGAATATCAAGAAGCTAAAGACAACGACATTAACACTCGTCCAGTTATTATTGGACCCTTTACCTTGCTTTCTTTGAGTGAATTTCACGACGTAGAACCAAAAGATTTCGTTGATGATTTGGTATCTGCTTATCAAGAAGTCTTTGAAAAACTATCTAAGAAAGGAGCTACTTGGATTCAACTTGACGAACCTGAGCTTGTTAAAGATGTAACCGGTGCCAATAAAGAGCTCTTCGAAAATATCTATCAAAAACTCTTAACCAACAAAGCCGGTTTAAAAGTCTTGATTCAAACTTACTTTGGCGATGTGCGTGATGTCTATTCTGACTTGACCACCCTTCCAATTGACGGAATCGGGTTGGACTTTCACGAGGGGCGTAAAACTGAAGAACTGGTTGAATCAGGCTTTCCTGATGATAAAGTTCTCTTCGCCGGCGTCGTTAATGGGAAAAATATTTGGCGCAATCACTATGAAGAAACGACCGACTTATTAAAACGACTACCGGTCAAAAATTTAGTCATCTCAACTTCATGTTCCCTATTACACGTCCCTTATTCAGTTGAAAATGAAGACTTTGCCCCAGAAATCAAGCAACACTTTGCTTTTGCTAAAGAAAAATTGACTGAACTCGACGACTTAGAAGTTATTTTAAATGGCAATGGTCAAGAAGCTGAAATTAAAAACAAACAACTCTTTGAAAAAACTCGAGTTAAAGCTAATCCTGCTGTTCATGAACGAATCGACAAGTTGACCGCTGACTCATTTGTCAGACACCCTAGCCTTGAAGAACGTGCTGTTATTCAAAAACAAGAATTCGATTTGCCACTTTTACCAACTACGACGATTGGATCATTTCCTCAAACTAAGGAAGTCAAAAAGACG
The DNA here is from genome assembly GCF_009600995.1 of Companilactobacillus halodurans. NCBI lineage: Bacteria > Bacillati > Bacillota > Bacilli > Lactobacillales > Lactobacillaceae > Companilactobacillus > Companilactobacillus halodurans. The sequence goes on from NZ_VDFO01000004.1 coordinate 57,652, forward strand.
CGAGCTCAATTTAGACACCATGAAATCTCTCAAACTTAATATGATACATTTATCGCCAATCACATCGATGAATGGTTGAAATGGCAAGAAGATATTGGCTTAGATGTCCTGGTTCACGGTGAATTTGAACGCAACGACATGGTCGAATATTTCGGACAAAATCTCGATGGTTATCTTTTCAGCAAGAACGGCTGGGTTCAATCTTACGGGACTCGTGGCGTTAAACCTCCTATTATCTGGGGAGATGTTGCGAGAAATCACCCTATTACTGTTAAGTGGTCGACTTATGCTCAAAGCCAAACTGAAAAAATCGTTAAGGGTATGCTGACAGGTCCAGTCACGATTTTGAACTGGTCGTTTCCACGTGAGGATATTTCCATGAAGGAATCCACGATTCAGATTGCCCTTGCCATTCAAGATGAGGTACTCGATCTTGAAAAGAATGGTATTAAAATTATCCAAATCGATGAAGCGGCGTTACGTGAAAAACTACCACTTCGCAAAACTGACTGGTATTCACAATATCTAGATTGGGCTATCCCTGCCTTTCGCCTTGTTCACAGCAAGGTTAAACCAACGACGCAAATTCACACCCACATGTGCTATTCCGAATTCACCGATATTATTCCCGCAATTCAAAATATGGACGCCGACGTGATTTCGTTTGAGGCTTCCCGTTCCAATTTGGAAATTCTCGATGCTTTGCAAAAAGAACACTTCAAACTCCAAGTTGGACCCGGCGTTTACGACATCCACTCGCCACGAATCCCTTCCGTCGATGAAATCAAAACCACAATTCATAAAATTTTAGAAAAGGTTCCCGAACAAAAAGTTTGGATTAATCCCGATTGTGGTCTCAAAACTCGTGGCATTAAAGAAACTAGAGCCAGTTTGGAGAATCTCACTACAGCCGCTCAAGAAGTACGAGAGGAGTTGTCGATTCATGGTAGAAAATAATCATGCTCCAACGCTTTCGTTTGAAGTTTTCCCACCTAATTCACAAGTTGGTGTAGAAAATCTGACTGATACTTTGGATCAATTAAAAGGTTTGAATCCCAGTTTTATCAGTGTCACCGCCAGCAACCATAAGTTAAATTACGAAGAAACGACCATTGATCTCGCCAAATATGTCAAAGATAAATTGCACTGCCACACGATGGTCCACATGCCCGCTGCCTATGTGACTAAAGAAGATGTCAGTTCAATTTTAAATCGGCTCGAGAAGATGAACATTCATCAAGTTCTAGCCTTACGTGGCGATATCGTCGATGGCTTTCGTCCTGAAACTGACTTTAAATATGCCAGTGACTTGACCAAATTCATCAAGAGTAAAAAGCCTGATTTCACTGTCACTGGAGCTTGCTATCCTGAAGTTCACCCTGAGTCAAAAAATCGAGTTGACGATATCAAGCATTTGAAAGACAAAGTAGACGCCGGCTGCAACCAACTAATCACACAATTGTTTTATGACAATGAGCAATTTTATCGGTTCCAAGAAGAATGTGAAATTGCTAATATCAACGTGCCTATCCTCGCCGGTATCATGCCCATCGTTAATCGAAAGCAAGCTTTACACGTAATCAAAAATTGTTCCGCTCATTTGCCCAAAAAGTTCACCGATATTCTCGACAAGTATCAAGACAAACCAGTCTCGCTAAAAGAAGCTGGAATTGCCTATGCTGTTGACCAAATCGTTGATCTAGTCACCAATGACGTTCCCGGAATTCATCTTTATACAATGAACAAATCTGATACTGCCAAGCATATCTTTCAAAATACTGCCTCATTATTTGAGTTAGAACCAGCAATTGAAGAGTAAGAAAATATCCCTATAGATTAACTGTTATCTAAGTTAATTTATGGGGATATTTCGTTTATTTTTGATATCTTGATTCATGCAAAAAATGATATACTCCTGACGTTGCCTTACCAATTTATTTCTTTGATTGGGGGTGTTAAGATGAGTTCGTTTTTTTGTTCACTTGCGGTCGGCTTGATAACCGCTTGGTTCGCAGATTGGCTACGACGCAGACACCGCAAATAAAATAAAAAGGCAATTCTAGCCCACTATAAAACCCGAAGCAAGGCCCACTTGCTTCGGGTTTTGGTGTTTTGATGATGTTCATTTTTTTGCAACTAAAGTATAGCATGTGTACAAATGACTAACAACAATTTATGCACGTTTTTGTTCAGCTTTTTGTCGTGTTTCTTTTCGATTAATTCTAATAATCATATAAACTAAAATCACTGAAACTATCAACAAGACCAGTGCTGTAAAGTAAGCGAAGTGCATACCACTTAAAAACCAACTTGGGTGATTTTGAGGGTAATAGTTTACTTGGTGGTGTGATTGGACACTCATTCCATAGTACAAACTAGTTGTGGCCAAACTGACCCCAATACCCATTCCTAAATTTCTAAATAAGGCTGCCAAACTGCCGGCAATTCCTTGGTATTCTTGTGGAGCATATCCCATAATCATTGGATTATTTTGGAATCCTCCATTACCGATTCCCAGCAACAACAACATAATAGTGAAAATAACTAAGCTGACATGTCCAGAGAACCAAACTAGGAAAATCAATGGCACAGCATAGACAAACAAGTTAACGATTGAAACCGTAGCGGCGTTATATTTATCAGTGAAGTATCCCGCAATTGGTGCTGCTATCACGTTAGCAAACGGTATTGCCATCATAATTAGACCAGTAAACGACGTACTCAATGACCTGAAATCAGTTAGATAAAACGGCATGATAACGTTGGCGTAATATCCGATTGAAAAGACTAACAGAGCACTGACTAGGCTCAAGGTCAATCTTGGAATTTTGAAGATATGCAAATTGATCAACGGACTCTCAGTATGTTCTTCAATGTAGAAGAACACCAGCCAAACAATCAGACTGACGACAAATGTAACGATGACGTTGCGGTTACTGAAGCCAATATCTTGTCCCATATAGATGCTGACAAAGAAGGTCGCAATCGCTATGGCATAAGTTACTAAGCCAGGCCAATCATAGGCAATTTCCAAAGTCCGTTTCTTATCCTTAGGAAACATGAAACGTCCATAAATATAAACAATAATTCCAATTGGAATATTAATAATAAAAATCCAGTGCCAAGACAAGACTCCTAAAATCAAGCCCCCCAATCCAGGTCCAGAAATATTTCCTAATTGAGCAATGATACTGTTGATTCCATAAGCTCGTCCTCGTTGACTCATGGGAAAAATCATTGCGATGATACCGATATTAGTAGCCATACTCATGCTGGCACCAATACCTTGAATGATACGACCAAACAACAGCAAATATAACGATGGACTCAAAGCACAAATAAATGAACCCAAAGTAAAGAAAATTGTTCCTGTTTGAAAAATTTTGATGTATCCAATCTGGTCTGCCATTCTTCCCCAAAAGAGCAGCAACATACAAATCATGATTAGATAGACTGACACGATCCATTCAGCACGGTTCATGGGAACATGTAAATCCTTGGTCAAACTGGGAATCGCCACATTAACGATACTCGCATCAAGCAATTGCATGAAAGACATAAAACTAGTGGCAAACAACGTCAGTATATTGTGTTTACCTTTCATAAAATACAAGACTACCTTTCATTAATAAATCATACTTATAATAATAAGCTCAATCCCCATCACACTTCAAGAATAATTGATTAAATGATTTATTTTTGATGATAAAAATAGAAAAATTGAATTAAATAAAGTGCCAATAATCCTATCAAGACAGCCATTCCACTAATATTTTTCGTCATAACTTGAAAAACAATCATCGCATCATAAATGACACCTAAAACAATAACTTCATAGACGAAAAAGCGAGTTGTCTTCTTTAAAGCTCGTAACATTCTTACACCTCAATTTTGTAAACTCCTATAATTATACAAAAAAATGACCTCACTACCAAAAGTGAAGTCGAATTTATTCATCTAATTTGTTCTTTAAAGCCTCCGTTAAAACAGCTGAAAAGTTAATATTTTTCTTTTTACCCAAGACTACTAAATATTCAGGAACCGTAACATTTTTACGAACTGTTTTAGGATTGTTACGTCGATATTCTTCCAAGTTCAAATAAACAATCGTCTTAATTTCATCTTTTTTAATGACGATATCTTCTAAAGGAGTAGCTTTAGGATAATCAGTCTCATCTTCTAACATAAGACCAACAGCATCTTGAGCCATCATCAAAGCATCCTTCATATTTTCACCTTGAGTCCAAGTACCATGATCAATATCAGGTATTTCAACACTATATCCTGAATCTTCTGGATGTAAAATTACCGGATAAACTAAAGTATTCTTATTATTTTTCATAATATACCTCTTAGACAATTATTTGAGACCAGCTTGCTTTAAAATTGCATTTTCTGTTCCCTTTTTCATTTCTCTAGCATGAATCGGAATTAGAACAGTAACATTCGTAAATGGATTATACATTTTTAAATGTGAACCACGTTGCGATTTTTCTATAAATCCATTTTGCATTAAAACTCTAATTAATTCCCTAGGTTTCATCGGCATGAACTTATTCTCTTTTCAAATTCGATTATACACATCAATGCACATTTATCAAATTAAATAAACTTTTATTTAATCTAACTTCATAAAAAATTACGTAAAAAAAATACGACCATCCACATCAAAAATGTGTCTAGTCGTATTTTTAAAATCAACTAATCAAAAATTAGTTAAGCTTCTTCTTGCTTACAACGTTCAACTTGTCGTCCATGTCATAAACAACTGGTTCACCAGTAGCCATTTCAAGATTCATGATATCGTCATCTGAAATGTTTTCGATGTACTTAGTCAAAGCACGTAATGAGTTACCGTGGGCAGCGATGATTACGTTCTTGCCATCAAGCAACTTAGGAGCAATTTCATCTTCCCAGAAAGGAATTACACGTTCCAAAGTAACTTTAAGGTTTTCACCACCAGGAATGATTCTTGGGTCAAGGTTTGCGTAACGACGATCCTTGGCTGCTGAACCTTCATCAGTAGCTTTCAATAGTGGAGGTAATGTATCGTATGAACGTCTCCAGATGTGAACTTGTTCATCACCGTATTTTTCAGCTGTTTCAGCTTTGTTAAGACCTTGAAGTGCGCCATAGTGACGTTCGTTAAGTCTCCATGTCTTCATTTCAGGAATCCATAATTGGTCACAGCCTTCAAGAGCATAGTGCAATGTCTTGATAGCACGTGTCAATACTGAAGTGTAAGCTTGGTCAAATTGGATGCCAGATTCTTTAAGAAGTTTACCAGCATTTTGAGCTTGCTTTACACCTTCTTCACTAAGGTCAACATCAACCCAACCAGTAAATTGGTTTGATAAATTCCATTCACTTTGTCCGTGACGAATGAAAACTAATTTTGCCATTTATATGATCCTCTTTTCATTTCTTTAACAGTGTATATTTTACACGATATCGTCAATAAAAAAAAGAGAGCAAACCCTAATTTACAGGAAAACTCCGAAAATCAAAATACTTTTCATTTTTATCAAAAAAAGAGTTCAGGCTAAACTATTTTATCCTAAACTCCCATCATTATTCTTTATAAATTGGTGTATCCATTTCTTTTAAGGTTGTGATATCCAGCGTATTTTTTGAATTCTTGTTCAAATAAGTATTGACCTGGTCAGACCCTGCCATTACTGCGCTGATTTTATCTTTGCCTTCAATCAAATCAGAAACCTCTTGCGCATTTTCGCTTTGTTTCATGACGATTGGAATAACTTCGACGCCACTGTCGCGCAAACTCAACAATTTCTTGTAGTATTCAGAATTGATTGAAACGAAGACAGTTGAATCGCCTTGTTTGAGAGCTTGATTCTTTAACCACCAAACGATTAAATCTTCATCGCTATCAAATGTGCTCATCAAGACATTGCCTTCGCTAAAGAGCTGAATATAAGGCTCGTCAGAGGTGTAACTCTTAATCAAGACAAGTGTACCATCTTGGCGATAGAAGTTCTCTCGAACCACTTTATTGGCATTTCGATGGTCATAAAACTGAGTTGCTGAAATAACTCCATTGAAATCGAAAATATCGCGACTCAATAATTTCGTATCTTTATAGTGACGAATAATCTGCAATTGATGGTTGGAGCTTCTCGAAACTTCCATGACTAATTTGTCATTGGCATCTAAAATTTTATCTACTTTATCGCTGACATGTTGAACTCGATAATCAGCATCAAAAGGTATTTCAGCTGGCGTGACAGGCGTATTCAAGTTACGTCCTTGCAATTCATTGTACATGTTCAACAAGAAGGCATTGCCATCAACTAAACCAGCATTTTGGTAATCCATCCAAGTTTGGTCGATTTGGTCGTTATAAGTGACCGATATGGCGTTACCGACTAAGCCTTTTTCAGCCAGAGTCATGCTCAATTGTTGCCACATAGCGCTCTTTTCGTGATCGGGTTCACTTGGCAGGTCATCGGCGAAAATATAATAAACGCGGCTGTTATCCATATAAATCTCATTAGCCATTTCGTCAGTTCCAAACCAATCTTTCAAAGAAGCGTTGACTTCTTTGATGCGGTCTGTTGCTTGCTTTCGTTCATCAACTTGGTCGCTGCTTACGTTACGCAAAACGTGGTTGCAATAAGAGCGGTCAGCTAACAATTGGCTCCGTAAGCGTGATTTCAAATCGGCGCTTTGATCCAGAGCGTTTTGCAAATCTTGTTCAGTGTATTGCCACTGTCCGCTTTCATTCATTGGCGTTTGTTGTGGTTGATTTTGGCCAAAGTAATACCCGTCGTTATTATCATTATTAGCGTCGTTATTAAAGTCATCATTAGGAGCAAATTGAGTTCCCATCCCCGAAGACGCATCGTTATATTGATTTTGAGCTTGATCAAAATTATTTTGATCCGGTTGCGGATTTTGATATGAAGAATTGCTTAGATCAGAATAATTATCATCGTTATCTTTCTTTTTTCTATCGAAAAATGACATATTTTAATCTCCCATCTACGTCAGTTGACTGCATTTAACTTCATTATATATGACAAAAGGTATTCAGACTCAATTATAACGTTTTCTTTAACTTTAATCTGTGCTTTTTCGGCTTGCCAATTGAGTGAACGCCTAAAATTTCGAGGAAGAAAACAAAGATAGGAATCCCAATAACTAGACCCCAAGTACCCAGGAGTTCCTCTGACACAATCAACACAACGAAGGTAAAGAAGATTGGCAAATGCGTCATGCTGGACATGAATTGTGGATTCAAGAAATAAGTCTCAATCAAATGAATCACAATAATCATGATGACGATATAGATAACATAACGGATGCCACCGACTGAATAAGCGATAAAACTCAAAGGAACTAGCGAAATAATTACCCCTGCTACCGGTATCAAAGACAAAATGAAGACCATGGCAGCTAAAGCAATCACGCCTGGCATTTTCATAAAGACTAAAGTAATCGTTGTTAAAGCCGTATTAACGACCGCAATCATCAGTTGAGCTTCTAAAACGACTCCGAAAGTATTAACGAACTTCTTGCCGCAATAATACAAATCAGAAAAGACCCAACTGTACTTGCTGTCTAAAAATTGACGACCAAAGGCATTCATCTGATCGATTTGACTGGTATAGAAGAAACTCAATAGAAATGAGATAACGATATTAAAACCAATTGCACCAACGCTACTAATGTAGTTAACCACTTGCGTGATAGCAACCTTGATTTGATTATCTAAATTGATCTGTTGCAAATAATCATAAATGATATCAAAATACGGATTGGAACGAACTTCCTTACTCTCATAAAACTTTTGCAAGGAGCTAAACATCTTGGCTGTTTGATTGATCAGTTGTGGCACATAATTAGCAATCACAAAGACCAATAAGGCGATGATTATCAAATAAACTGGTGCTATCACCCAAACAGACTTAATTTTGGGAAACTTCTTTTGCACAGCTCGCACTAACTGAACTGATAAAAAGGTAAAAGTAAACGTCAATAAGAACATGCTCATCATGCTTCTAAAGATATAAAACAAAGCGATGACGATAACTAGTAGGATGAATCTTCTTAGACGTTTGTTGTTGACGAATCTATCATACAAACTCATAAAATCTCCTTACATACACATACTTAACGAAAATAATATATCCATTCCAAAAACCGTCGCTAAAGTGTAGCGATTGTACCAAATAATTGCCGTGAACTCGCGAAACATAGCAGGCCACTTCAACATGCTGACTGTTTTTTTGGCCGCAAATTGAACCTTGATGCCAAGTTTTTTGATATGCAATTTAGTACGTGGAATATGATAATCGCTTGTTACTATAATAACCCTTGGTCGCGTATCTTTTGACAAATTTTGACGAATTCTTATTGAAGAATATTCCAAATTTTGAATCGTGTTGACAGATTGGTCTTCCAAAACAATTTTATCCTCAGGAATCCCATTTTCAATCAGATACTCTTGCATCAATTGCGCTTCAGTGTAATCGCTAGTCGAACTCTTGCCGCCGCTGACAATTATCAAGGGCTTTTTTTGGAAATCACTATAGAGTTCGATGGCTTTATCAAGCCTCCCCATCAAGATTGGCTGAATCCTTCTGCCTAAACAGCGGTTGCCTAAAACTAATAAAAAGTCAGTTTCTTTAACTGCTTTTAACCTCTTAAAGTCACGATTCATCTGCCACATATAAACCAACATGATAATCAAAAATATCAAGTTAATCGTCGCAAAAGCAAACGTATAAGCTCGAACGTACTTATTGATTGTCATTTTAGCCATGAAGTAGAAGATAAAAATAGTCGAACTCGATAAAATGATTGCTAAAATCGGTTTGCGACTATATACAAATCTGATTTTATAGATAATTATCGCTTCAACTACCGTAACTACGATCATCAATAAAAAATTCATATTCCCCTCCAAAGCTTAATTCAAGCTGAATTTCAATTTAGGCACCGTCAGTGAAAAGTTTTTCACCAGTGTCCAAGTCACAGTTGTCGAATCTTTATCCGGCTGCTTTAATAAGAACAATTTATTGTCTAGTGAACCGTATATTAAAAATTTTCCTTTAGTTGTTTTAACCGTAGGGCCATTTTCCGAATAAGCCGAAGGAGAAACTAAGAAGAGATATTGCATCAATGGCTGCTTACTGCCACTAACGCTAACTCCTTGGTAATCGGATGGTTGAATATTGGTCCCGTACAATTCCCCAAAATTGACGCCAATATTTGCGACCTTCTGATGATGATTATCTGAAATAGCCCCCACTAATTGCATCAAATCAGCATTTGAAGATATCGGATTGCCCTTGTAACTATCATAATAAGCTTTCGTCTGCTTAATCGCATCTTTTAAGTCCGTTTGCGTATTATTAGACTTGGTCAACAAGTTAGCCTTAGTATTCTTTTGCCCATCTTGAACCCGAACAGTGTAGTCGCTCGAATACAAATATAATTGGTTAGAATCCTCTTCAATCCTTAATTTAGCTTGACTGATTTGATTGCCAGTCGCTTTAGAATTGACCTTCAAGTTGACGCTCTTTGGCAAAAGTCGGTCTTGGTTTTGCCCATGGTAATAGTAGTCGATGGTCAAGAGATTTTGCGGAGTCAGATACATCTTGCCGTATAAACTTTGAACTTGGCCCGATTCAACTAAGGTAGTCATGACGACCTTACTATCAGTTTTATCAGACAGCTTTTGGGCTGAATGTTGCGTCAAGGTCATCTGATAAGTCCCATCTTGATTGATAGCTAAATTCCCATCAGTCCTGCGATAATCAATAATCGTTGAAAAATCAAAGTTGCCAATCAATGAATCATCAGTTATCGGCTTAGCTGAATTTTGTGTATCGATTATATGGTCGGGCATTTGGCTATAAGCAATCGACTGCGATTTCTTCTTTTGCGACTTGGAGAGATTGCTCTTCTTATCTCGCTTAGTCAGATACGCAAATTTATATGTGTCGTTGCCAAATTCAACATAATACCCCTTCATATGTTTGCCATAAACATTCTCATGGTATTTCTTAATGATTTTCAGGACTAAATCCTGTTTAGCTGTTTGAATGGTGATAGTCTTGCCGTCGCGATTCAAAACATATTTAGGGTCGTTAAAGTGGCTATTGAAGCGGCTGATTCCCACTTTGCCGTCAATGGTCGTGATATCTTTAACTTTGGCTCGTTGATCTTTTACGAACTGATTGAAACTGTATCGTTTTCACCCTGATCCTGATATAAATACCAGGTTTTATTAGAACTGACGATTTTGGAAGTTTCTTTTTGCTTGCAACCAACTAATACCACGGCGAAAAGACATAACATGCTTAAAATTACATAGAATTTTTTTACCATATCAGCTAACATTGCCCCTTTTCAACGTCAATTATACAACTCAAAACCTTCCTATTATTGAATAATGATAGCAAAAAAAGGCCCGCTTTTCAGCGAGTCTTTAATAATACTTTATAAAAATTATTTATCCAACTACGTAGTTGTTATCGACCCATTCGTTAGTAGCAACACGACGGTATGTAACGCCATCGTTTGAAACCTTGAATTGGTCAGTATACCAAGGTGAGTTGTTAGCTAAAGCACGGTTTGTAATGTTCTTTGTGCTGCCATCATTTTGGAAAGCTACTAAAGGAACATAACTACCTTTAGAATTGCTTACTTTGATAACATTTGTATTTGCAATATCTGAACTGCCTTCGTTAGCAGTGTTGTTGTTGTTTTCACTACCACTATTTGTAGTTCCCTTTAGTTGGTTATAATACTTGCTTACAAGGTCATAGAATTGATCCATGCTGTAACCCCATTTAGCGAAGTAGCCAACGGGATCAGTGTGAGTCGTTTCGCCCCATTTTCTTGAGACATCATTGTGGGACATAACTGTTACACCTGGTGTAAATGGCAAGTTATATTGAACTAATTTTGAAGCTGTGTAATAAGCTTGGTTAGCAACTGATCTAGCGAATGCGTCAGTTGTTGAAACTTCGCACAATTCGACTTGAACAAATTTAGCATTGGCTGTAGGACCAGCACCCCAAACTGCATAGTCAGTGTTCTTGATATTCAAAATTTCATTAGCGTCAACAAAAGCGTGAACGTATGAGTACATGTTTGACCATTCACGGTTGAAGTAAGTTGCTTCATTTTGAGCTGTGGCCCCTGGCGTAGCTGTTTCGTGAATGACGACCCCTTCTGGCTTACCGACACCATTTTCATAACCTTGCCAAATGTTGAAAGTTCCTTCTTGGTTAGTAATTGAAACTGGTTTGATATTGTTGTTAGTTATATAGTTGTTGATTGCTGAAGTAGCAGCTTGAGCCACCTGAACGTGCGGTCCAATTGCTGGAGCCACTTGTCCAACAGTCGTTAAACCGATACTAGCGATTGCTAATGAAGTAGCAACACTAGTCATAAATTTCTTCTTCGATACCATAATATATATTCCTTCCCGCCGTTAATTTCCTTAACGTATAAATTATAACAACTTTATTCACAAATTTGACTAAAGTAATAAACCTGTAACCAGATGGTAAAATTTAAACTTCGTACATAACTCGTAATTTCTTCAAAAGTCTGTCACGACAGTACCTAAGAGCCCTTGTAGTTTTTTTATATTGTTTTGATAATATTACTAATGGCAGTCCATTAATGAAATATTCTTGCAATATAATTCTTTCTAAAACGCTCAAATCGCGATAATTCACAAATTCCAAAACGGACGTTAAAGCTTTTTCTGGCACCTGTTGAAAATCGTATTCTTCTAAAGAATGAAATTCTGTATAGCGTTTTTCTTGTCGCAACCAATCGAGCATCCGCCAGGTCAGTTTTTGATAGACGTAGACATTGAATTTAGTTAAGTCGTTATTTTTTTGACAGTAATCGACGTAAGTTTGGGCGTACAAAATCAAACCCTCTTGAAAGTAGTCTTCGTAGTCGACTCTAGTGGGATAAATGTGGACCCGTTTTAAAACACCGTGAATCAATCGTTGATTTTTTAATGCTTCTTCAAAACCTAATTCCAAATTCATATTGTGAGTTCTCCTAATTTACTCACAAGCGCTTGTGGTGGAATTAATATAACTGATTCAGCTCTGTAACATTAGTTGCCAAAATGAACAAAGAATCCTAATTTAAAGGGATTCTTATTTTGGTGCAAAATAAAAAACGCCTTTGCAGACGCTTTTCGGAATTATTTCAGTAAAGTTTTTTTAGTCTATCTAAATTTTGGCGATAAAATAACATCACGGTTTGTGGATACGCCGACTCAATGCCGATTTTGTTCAACAAGAACTTGGTCACTAAATCAAAAGTAAAACCAGCATCGTATAACTTACGAGCCAGCTTTTTATGCAACTTGCATTGGCAATTCTCAAATTTTCGAACTAACCCCGTTATCGGCGGAGGTTTTATCTCAGCTAAGCCAGCCTTAGCCACGCTTGAAATCATGGCAATCGATTTTTCGCTTGCAACGCAGACATTATGAATACGTTGTTCCAAATCGCCATGAGGGAAATTAAAGATAAGTTTATCGCCATTAACAGTAATCATATGAGCTTCTTTTTTATCTTGATGATACGACTGAATCCAATGCAATCCGACCCAGTCAGTACACTTGCGACTGCCTCCAGTCATTGGCATATATGAAGCGTAAGCATGGACGTAAGGCAAGTGATGCTTGAGTTCTAAGAAATCGGCGATTATTTTAGAAAAAGTAAAGCCGATACCGTTGACTCGTTTGAAATCATTCATTATTTCTTTAGTTGTCCGGTGATCAAAGAACACTCCTTTAGTTTGATGAACGACAATGGATTTTCCAAAGCGATAATTGAAGCGACTGATATTAAACAGTGCAATGATTTGATTATCAACTTCAAAGACTTTCTCCCTCATCATTTCTGGTATAAATTCAGTGCTTAATAAGTCTCTTTCAAAAATATCAATATTCCTGAACTGAAATAAAGATTTCATAAAATTGCTCCTAAGCATTATTTTTGTACCTTTTTAGTACGATTTGAATATACACAAAAAGCAATTTTTGAGATACCTTAAAATGCAGAATTTACGTACTTTTTACAATGTTTACAGAAAATATAAGATTTTTAAACAAATAAAAATAGTTTGGATAATTTAGGTTAGTGCAGGATGTCCGTCGTCCGTTCTGCTTTGTGGATGCTGGAACGTACTGGACGCAACTTTAAGCCAATTCCAGGTTCGGGAATTGTCTTAAAGATTGGTCTTTCACTAAGCGATAAAATCGCTAAGTGAAATTTCAGTACTGAGCATCCACAAAGCTGCCACTCCCGACTGGATAACGTTTTTATTTATTTATTTCAATCAATCTTAAAATCTCAAAGTAAAAAAACATCTATTTAGATAATAGTTTATCGACTATATATCTTAAATAGATGCTTTTGTTATTTAATTTAATAAAACCACTATTCAGTCTGAAATATTACACTAAAAAATTCAGAAAGAATGTTATTTTCTACTCTAATCTTCGTTGAAAATGCAATACTTGCCACTGATCCAGCCTGCGTTTACTTTGTACCAAGTTTGTCCGTCGACGATTTGCTTGGAAGTTACCCGCCAAGTTGTGCCATCTGCTAAACGAGTTCCGGTGAATTTGTTATTAGCAGCTGGGCTGTTGTAGACATTGACGCCATAGCCAGGAATGTAATTAATCTTAGCCATTCCAGAAACTGAAGTAACATAATTAGAACCTTTTACTTCCACGTCGTTAGCATTGACCCATTGATCAGTTGCTACTCGATACCATACTGAACCGTCGTTGTGGACTGACTTTTGGTCAATCTTCCAATCGGTTCCAGAAGCTAAGCTGACGGCTAAAGCGTTGTGCTTATCGTCATAGGCTCTAGCACTTGGTGTTGCCGTGACGTGAACAATATCTGGATAGGAACTGATTTGGTCTTCTTTATATTCATCGTCTTGTTGTTGCGACTTCAAAGTTACATCTGTTGCTAAAACATAGGCGTCTGTTCCTACAAAATAGAACGTATCGCCGTCGTCATCGACTACATAAGCTGTCGTAATCCATGAGGATTGATATGGCAAAACTCGATTAGTTGCGGCCTTCTTATTAGCAGCGCTGTATACTTTTGAACCGCTTTGATTGACCACAATTGCTGTATCAGAAATTTTTACTTGTGGATTGGATTTTTGCGAATCCAATTGAACATCGCTTGCTTTAACATATTCATTTGAAGCCACTTGATAATAAACTGTTCCATCAGCTGCAACCACTTTTGAAGAGACATGCCACTGGGTGTTGTAAGCCAAGGCACGGTTTGCAGCAATCTGATTAGGATTAGCGTTGATATAAATTGTGGCCGTATTTTTATTTGTGACTGTTGCGGTATCGTCCATAGCAGTTTGCGTACCACTCACGGAATTATCGCTGGTACCGCCAGTACTAGCTTCGTTATCGTATTGTGTCAAATTATAAGTCTCGATTATATTATTCAAAGTTGATGCATAAATGGGACTAGTTGCATAACGTCCTTGCAGCCAAGCCGTTGCATCTTTGTATGAAGAAGTATTCTCCTTCCAAGTGCCGCTGTAAAATTGCGGAGCACCACTGATTCCGTTTCTCAATAAACTTCCATTGTCCGCAAATGATTCGTAAGGACTAGGATATTTTCTAAAATTAGCATAGATGGTGTAATAGCCCTTATCAGCACTCCACTCAGAAGTTGGCATACTGACATAAGAACCATTATAGTCACCTTTGATTCCAAAATAATTGTTATATTGTGCCGACAAAGTTGATGTTCCCCAAGCACTCTCAACAATCGCTTGAGCCATCATGACTGAAGCATAGACGTTATACTTTGATCCCACTGTCTGAGCGATGGGACCGATTTTATTCAAGAAAGCCTGTTGCTGAGCTTGCGTCACGCCACTGGTTGCTGTCGCAGTCGTTGATTGCGTTAGTGCTGAAATGGCATTGGCTGGTAAAACACTATTAGTTCCCGATTTATTCTCGTTTGCTTCAATTTCATCAGCCGCATCCTCATTGATAGGAGCCCCCTGTTGATCCATAACACTGGCAACATTAGGATCTTTTGTCTGAGATGACTCTTGATCTTGGTCGTCTTGACTCTTGTCATCAGTCGAATCTGCAGCTTTTACTGGAGAAGCATTCGAAGATACACCAACTGCTGCTAGAAAACTAGCCAAAGCAGTAGAGGCAACCCATTTCTTATTCATAATTGTCTCCCTCCAATTTATAACTATAACTAAGAGTTAGACTACAATTAATCAATGGTTGCTTCAATAAAATCTTAAGAAATCTAACAATATTTAAACAAATATTGGCAAATTTAAATCTTTTTTAACAATTTATCTAAAAATATTTTCAATTATTCGTTGGTGTCGATGTAAGTTACGTATTCAGCCTCAATCCATTCGCCATCTTCAGCAATACGATAAAAGGCTTTACCGTCATCGCCAGTACCTTTAGCATCAGTGTACCAAGCTGATTCACCTTTAACATATTTATCTTGTAACATTTTGCGATTTACTTCATAAGTGTCAAACAAGAAGACGACATATCGACTGTCTTGGTTAACCCGAACAATACCATGCACATTTTCAAGCATTGTAATACCACCTTTGTAGTTAATACTAATTTTATTATACCTTAATTGGTCAAAAAAAGGAGGAGAATGGGACAACGCTTTTGTCCTACTCTCACCCCTATTTAATTGTGACCACTGATACTGTTAACATCAAAAAACTTCGATTCCCAAATATTCATCCAAGCATTAGGATATTTAGTCAATCCCACCGTACCTGAATAAGCATTGTAACTGCTCTTGGCAACTGTCATGATTTTTACATTAGGGTTTTGCTTAGCTTTTGGTTTAGAATGCGACTTTTCAATCGTCTCATATTGACCGGCAATTTGTTGATAACTCTTGTCGATGTCTTGATAAGCATTGAAGAAGCTGAACAAGAACAAAATCAGCATTGGCACTGTCAAAACAGACAAACTGATTTTTGCTTCATTAAAGAGTGCATAAATCAAAATGAAAAAGGCAATCCCGAGAAAGACAGCTCCACCAAAGAAAGTTCTTTGGGGATGTTCGGGCGACAAGACTAAAACCAAAATTGAAGCAAAATGTCCAATCGTAAAAATAATGGCACTGATTAAAGCATCAGAACTGATTTTCTTATAGTACAAAACTACCACCAATAAAATCAGCATCAAAACATAAATCACATAAAATTCTTGTAACGACATATAAACTATTTGACCAAAATCTAAAACCATTTGTCCAATCGAACGATGGACCGCACCACGCAAGCGATTCCCCGGTGCCAGCATCATGACGATAAAACCACAAGCTCCAAAGATTACGCTGATAACACTGTTCCAATTAACTTGACGCTCATTCAAATAATGCTTCCACATAAATAAGAGCACGATTAAAATTGCCGCTGGCCCAGAGTTTTCATTACTTGCCCCCGTCAAAAATCCAAGGACGATGGCAATTAATACTTGGACCCAAGTGGTTGGTTTATTTTGCAAGTTGAACCAGATGAAGCCCAGATAGATGATACTCATCCACAAATAGTTGCCAGCTCCAGAGACCCAAAGGACTGACTGACCAAATGATGGCAAGAAGAACCACAAGAACAAGAAGATAAAGGGCACGATGAAGAGTTTATTCTTCTTACCGGAAAGCTTGATGCTGAGTTTATTAATCAACATCATTAAAAAGACAAAAATCAAACTGTTAAAAATATCGAACGGTATCTTGGAATTGAACTGCATGAAAAATTGCACGACGGTGTGCGCTACAAAACGACCATTCCAATTCAAGTAGTGATTCCACATTGAATAGGGAATCAAAGCTGTCGTGATTTTTTGCATGTGCGGTTGAACGCTTGGCGTGTGGTAGACGAACCGATAGATGTAATCATCTGCCGTATAAAGCGTCTTCAAGTTCAACATGAAAACGACCGCAAAGACGACTAATAAAATCCCCCAATACCAATAATTCTCTTTACGAAAAACGCTTCTCTTGCTAGATATTTTATTAATAATAAAATCCCCTCACTATTAGCAAATTACGCTATTTTTGAAAATACCCACTAATTTGATTGACGCCGAAGAATTTCGATTCCCAAAGATTCATCCACGAATTTGGATCTTCAGCAATCCCAACGGTTCCGTTATAAGCATTATACTTGCTCTTTTGCGGCGTCAAAATTGCTACATTGGCGTTTTTAGGATTCTTTTTGCGTGCTGCTTCAATCCCCTTATATTGTTGCTCAACTTGATAATAGCTGATGCTGATATCGTGATAAGCGGGCATGAAACTGACAGCAAAGCAAGCTGCTGCAGCAACTGACGCGATTAATGGCAGTACCCTCATACCGCCAAAAATTGCATAAACAAGAATAAATAAAGCAATCCCTAAGAACATAATGCCCCCAAAGAAGGTCCGTTCTGGATATTCTGGCGACAGAGCCATCGCGTAAATGGCGGCGAAATGACCAACGGTAAAGAAAGCGACTGCCCAAAAAGTATTCCAATTGATTCGTTTAAGAATAATTGCCACAATCAATAAAACGACTAACAAGACATACAGTGGCACCATCTTTTGTTCAGTTAATTTAAAAATCCCCTTGGTGTTGGTCAAAATCGTTTGGAGCGTCCGATGAACTGCGCCTCTTTTTTGCGTACCAGGCGACATCATCATCGTTACGAAGCCTATCCCACTAAAAATAACTCCGATAATCGAATTCCAGCTGACTTTGTGATCAGTAATCAAGCGCTTGACCATAAATAACAAGACAATCAAGACCGCTGCTGGTCCAGAATTCTCGTTGCTGGCCCCAGCCAAAAATCCTAAAATAGCCGCAAAAATTGCTGTTAAGAAGCTCAATTTTGGATTTCTGAGATTATAGAGAATATAGCCTAGATAAATAATACTCATCCACAAATAATTACCCGAACCTGAGACCCAAAGGACTGATTGTCCGAAAAATGGGATGTAAAACCAAGTGAAGAAGAAAATCAACGGTAAAACAAAAGCATTGTGTTTTTGATGCGACAGTTTAGTTGCAAATCGATCGATAAAGACAATCAATAAAACGTAAATCAAACTATTACAAATATCAAAAACCATTTTGGAATTGAATTGCATGAAAAATTGCACGATAGAATGGGCGACGAAACGACCATTCCAATTTAAATAATGGTTCCACATCGAAAAGGGAATCGTCCAAGTCGTGATTCTTTCCATATGCGGTCTTACGCCAGCATTATGGTAGACAAAACGGTAGACATAGTCATCGGCTGTGTAAAGCGTTTTTAAATTCAAGACTAAAACAATGGCAAAGACGATTATTAAAATCCCAATCGATAAGATATGTTTTTTGACGAACCCATAAAAACTGCTTAATCCTTGCTTAATAACAAATCACCTTAATATCAAACTGATTTATCAATTCGATATCCTTTCTACATAAACAAATTAACTACCCTACAACATGATTTTTTTAATCAATGGAATCTTGCTTAAGATGAAGATGATAATTAGAGAAATCACGGTCGATAAGATGAAATTAGGAATAAAGTAATGAAAGCCAAATAATCCTTCAACTACCGCAATCGTTAGACCATGAACTAAGTAAACCCCATACGTCAATGGTGCGACGAATTCAATCGTCTTAGAAAGCCAAGTTGGATAATGAGTCTCAAAGGACTTCAACCAAGTAAAACATAATGCTGCAATCATCGGAATAATCAAATTAGAAATAATATTCAAATAACGTAAGTGATTGCCATCAGTCAAGAATCCTAAAATTATATTTATTGCTAACAATAGAACAATTATTAAAGCAACCTTGGTGCGGTTGAGTTGCCGGTGTCTAGCCTGCGTTAATTTATAGCCCAAGATGAAATATCCTAAACTTGACGATGAAGTGATGAACAGCATGCTATAGCCTTGGAAATAAGCTGACCACTGTTGCGGTACGGATGTGACTACGTTTGGTAAGAAGATGCTAGTCACAATCCACAAAATCAAAAGATAATTCATCAACTTATCGTCAATATTGTCGACTAGAGCTTTTAGTAATGGCGATAATAGATAAAGTCCCAGTAATGGATAAATGAACCAATAGGCCATCAAAACTGGTTGGTGATAAATCAAGGCCACACTCTTCAAGAAATCATGCATCTCAAAAGTTCTTTGAATCACTCGAATGAAAAAGGCACTTAGAACTGACCAAATCAAAAATGGTATTACGACCCGAACTAGTCGATGTTTGAAAAGATACCCCACATTGCGCGTTTTCTTGCTATTTAAAATCGTTGCTCCACTAATCATAAAGAACAATGGAACTGCAATTTCAGTGATAATTACCAAACCGTTAGCCACGTCCCAACTAAACGCCCCATCGCGAATGGAAAGTCGTGAAGCACAAGAATGGGCTAAGACAACCAGCATCATTGCCACTACCCGAATGACATCAATATAAATTACTCTTTTTTTTCTCAAAAAATTTCCCCCAAAAATTAATTAACCAAATCTACTTCGTAATGAATAAAAATACTTTTCCACTGGTGTACCAAATAAAATTATGAACCAAGAAATAATCGTAACAATCATGGCAAAGCCAAATAACTTGCGATTGCCATAAGTTAAATGAATCGTTAATCGATCATAATCTTTAGGTGCCTTAATCATGACTGATCCCCGTTTACTCAAAGTAATGGGAACTGACTTGCCGTTAAGACTCGCTTTGGTGTACTTATATCTCACAAATGGCAAATCTAATTTATCGCCTTTCTTAATATCGGTAAAAGTAAAATTGCTTCCTTTATCGACTGGCAAAGGTGCTTGATTGGAAACTTTGCCATTTAAAAAGACTTGGTGCTGAACTACGGAATCGAGTTCTTTTTGTCCAGTTACTGGAACGTACTGAGCTAAATAAGTATCCGGAATATTACCTTCATTAATCCGTTTTTGGTCAATGACTAATTTAGCCGAAGAAACTAGCGAAGTTTTCGCTGTTAAATCAATCGTCGTCAACCACAGACCGCCAGTAATCACCGTCACAACTCCTAAAATTGCTATGAAATATTTTTCAAGACCTGCTTTTAAAATAATTGCTAAAATATAAGTCATAACGACTGAACCGAATAAAGTCGTAAACATCAATAGTCGATAAGGAAATTGAATGACCTCAATGGAAGTGTTTTGAAAAATCTTCCATGGAAACAGACTGGTCGATAATAAGAAAGTTCCGATGAATAACAGATAAGTAGCTTTTAGAACGCCACTGAATTTCTTGAAAACAATGATTCCTAAAACCATTGCGATTAACAAAATTAAACCAATATTATAAGCATTATTTTCAACCAAACGATGCGTATCGTTAATCAAACTTGAGTAAAGCAACTTACCTAAATCTTGGCCTTGAAGAATTTGTCGATCAGGTACGCCATATTTTTGGAAGAGTTCTTCACTAATAAAGGGTACGGTAAAAATCGGCTGTACGATAAATAAAGTTGATAGGTATTTTGCCATCAACTTTATTTTTGTATACCATTTATTAGTAATAACCATTTAAGAACACCAAAAAAGGACACCATTCATGCCCTTTAGATGTTCGACCCTCTACAGCTTCACAATGAAAGGAATTTGAATGATGCCCT
>NZ_VDFO01000040.1:0-26621 GCF_009600995.1 Companilactobacillus halodurans
ATGTATATTACTATAACAACAAAAGGATAAGGACAAAATTGGCCGGAAAGACACCGGTAGAATACCGGAATCTTTCCGACCAACTGATTGCCTAAAATAAACTCCAATTAATGGGGTTCACTTCATTTTGTGACTTGAGATTTTTTGTTATCTTTTAACTAATTTAACGATTGTTTCAACGTGTGGCGTTTGTGGAAACATATCAACTGGTTGTAAGTAAACGACCCGATATTCCTTAGTCAAAGTAACCAAATCCTTGGCTAACGTGGATGGGTTGCAAGAAACATAAACTAGCTTTTCAACGGGATGCTCGTTTAAAGTTCTGATTAAATTGTTTTCCAAGCCAGTACGAGGAGGATCGACGATAACTGAATTAACAGCTACTTTGTCATTCAGTAGTTGTGGATAAATTTTATCAACTGAACCGACGTAGTAATCGGCATTTTCAACTTCATTTAATTTGGCATTAGCTTTGGCATCTTCAATCGCTTCAGGGATAATTTCAATACCATAGATATGTTTAACTTTATCAGCCATCGTGATGCCGATAGTCCCAACACCGCAATAAGCATCGAGTAGGATGTCTCTTGGACTTGGCTCCAAGGCTTTGTTAACTAGGTCATATAATTTATCGGTTTGTAGAGAGTTCAATTGTAAAAAAGCTCGAGGTGAAAGATTGAAGAGATAGCCATTGATATCTTCTTGCAAATATTCGTCGCCCCAAAGTAATTTCGTTTCATCGCCCCAAACAGCCCCTTGGTCTTCTTTATTGATATTTTGAGAGATTGAACTAACTTCAGGAATTTCTTTTTGAATTCTTTCAATCAATTGGTGCTCTTTGATAAACTTGGTAGAACGTGTCACGAAGGTAACTTGTAATTGGTTGAATTCGACTGATTCACGGATAATAATCATGCTAAGGATTCCTGATTTTTGCTCTGGATTGAAGACGGGAATCTGTAAATCTTTGATCATCGAAACGATTTTACGCATGGCTTGCATTGTTAAGTCCATTTGCGTAGGCATTTCTTCTAGGTCGACTAATTCTTGAGTGCCATTTTTGTAAAGACCGCAACGAATTTGTCCATCGATTTCTTGAATGGGGAATTGAGCTTTATTACGATATTTTTCTTGTTGAACAGAGCCGACGGTTGGTCTGATCATGTATTTATCGTGAGCATAAGGCTTATACTTTTCAAGCGATTCACGGAGGATATCCGCCTTATATTTTAATTGGTCCTCATATTTGATATGGGCAAATTCTAGGCCTCCTACTTCATTGGCGAGTTCAGGAGTATCAGGATTTCTTGCTGGACTAGCTTTTCTTAATTTATGGATGCGACCGTTTAAAAAATGTTCGTGGACGTCAGTTACTTCGCAGACGATGACGTCTTGCGGAACTGCTTTAGGTACAAAGACGATGACATGCTTGAAAAAGCCGATACCTTCGCCGTTGATGCCGATACGTTTGATAGTTAGCGGAAATCTGTCGCCAACTGATAGTTCTTGCGTAATGTTATTTGTATGCATAATTTTTCCTTTGAATGTTTTTGAGATAAACTTACTCTTGAGAGTATAACACGGTGAGGTAATAATATATTGGCAAAAATCACAAAAATCCAAGCACAAAAACGAAAGGGCAGGTACAATATTTACCTTGATGGTAAGTATTCTTTCCCTGTTGCAGAAAATACTTTGATTGAATTTCGCTTGATGAATGGCGTTGAATTGACTGATGGTCAAATCAAGGAAATCCAATCACGAGAAAATGTTAATAAAGCTTATGGCGATGCGGTTAACTATTTAAGTTATCAATTGCGGACTGAAAAAGAAATTAAAGAGTACTTATATAAGAAAGAATATCATCGCGATGCAGTTGATTTAACGATAGATCGACTTAAAGACTTGCACTACATAGATGATGAAAACTATGCACAAAGTTTTATTAATACTCAACTACGTATGTCTGCCAATGGTCCCAAAATAATCGAGCAGAAAATGCTGCAAAAAGGGGTGCCAAGTGCAGTCATTCAAAATAAGCTGGATGAAATTGACCAGGACATCTTAGTAGAAAACGCGATTGAATTTGCTAAAAAGCAGGTTCGTAAACAAAAACGAGCTTCATTTAAACAAATGCTGAATAAATTACGTCAAAGTTTGTATCAAAAGGGATTTAATAAAGAAATAATTGATGAGACAATCAATCACTTAGATTTAGAGCCTGATGAGGATGAAGAACTAGATAAATTACGTGCTTTGGTTAAAAAGGTTGAACACAGATATGATAAACCAGAAAAATTGATTCATTATTTAATGACTAAGGGTTATCATTTTGACGATATCAAAAAAGTTTTGGAAGAAGAGATAGAATAGGTATACCTTTCAATAGTTTCACAGCTCTGTTATAATTTTTTTGGATAGATTTAGATTTTTAGAAAGCTGGTAAGTTATGCAGATTCCTAGAGAAGGGGATTACGTAGCAATCCAGAGTTATAAGCATGATGGTCATTTACATCGTACTTGGCGTGAAACAATGGTGCTAAAGACAAGTGAAAATGAAATTATTGGTTGTAATGAGAATACTCTTGTCACCGAAGCTGACGGACGTCGTTGGGTAACTATAGAGCCCGCATTAGTTTACTTTCATAAAAAATATTGGTTCAATATTGTAACTATGATAAGAAACAGCGGCGTATCTTATTACTGCAATTTAGCGACACCGTTTGCCTTAGACAACGAGGCCATCAAGTATATTGATTATGATTTAGATGTTAAGGTTTTTCCGGATGGAGAAAAAAGATTGTTGGATGTGGATGAATATGCCGCACACAGCAAGATGTGGAATTATCCACCAGAGATAGATACAATTTTACATGATAATGTCGACGTTTTAATTGATTGGATCGATAAAGGTAAGGGTCCTTTTTCGCAAGCCTATGTTGATCTTTGGATGCAGCGTTACAAGGAATTGTCACACCATTAGGGTTGCTATATCCTATGAGACCGCCATTTGGTGGTCTTTTTTAATATCTGATATCTAAGGAGAAAATCATGGAATTACGAGTCTTGAATTATTTTTTGATGATTGCAAGAGAAGAAAATATCACTAGGGCGGCTGAATTGTTGCACGTCAGTCAGCCAACGCTTTCACGCCAAATTGCTCGTTTAGAAGAAGAATTAGGCGTTAAATTGTTTACTCGTCAAAGTCACAAGATAAGTTTGACCGAATCAGGATTATTATTACGTCGCCGAGCAGAAGAAATGCGTCAATTGAGCGATAAAATTTTTGATGAAATGTCAGAGGACAATCAAGAATTGACCGGACAGATTGCTATCGGTAGTGGCGAGTTTTTAAGTATGAATGAGCTAGCGGAATTGATTGTAAAATTTCATAAAAAATATCCATTGGTGACCTTCGATTTTCAAAGTGGCAACTCCAAAGACATTGAATCTGGTGTCGAACGAGGCTTGATAGATTTAGCTTTACTAGTGGAACCAGTCAATACTGAAAAGTACGAATTTGTCAGAATAAATCAACAAGAACATTGGGGAGTTTTAACAAGAAATGATTCTAACTTAGCATCTTTGAAACAAATCACGCCACAAGATTTGGAAGATGAGTCAATTATTTTATCTAAAGGACCTTCGATGCAAAGTGAATTACGCCATTGGCTGGGTGATTCATTTGAAAAAGTTAAAATTGTTTCTTACTATAATTTGTTATATAACTCAGTTATTTTAGCTAAAAAAGGCCTTGGTAGTGTTTTATGTCTAGATTTAGAGGCTAGTTATGAAGGGATGACCTTTGTTCCTTTGCAACCAGCTTTAACTTACAGTTCAGTATTAGCTTGGAAAGCTGATCAAATCTCTTCAAAAAGCGTGACAACTTTTGTTGAATTTGCCAAGAAATACCTTTAAGGCATTCTGTCTAATTAATAATAAGCATTATACATTTCATAATCTAGGTTTCATAATAAGGATGTTCCTCAAAGGAGCATCTATTTTTTTTGAGAGAAATTTATGAAAAAAGCAGACGTAAGTAAAAAATATGATATACCGATTGAAATCTTAGATGAATATGAGTCTTGGGGTTTGTGCAACGTTGTGAAATATGTGATGGGCGAATGGCAGTACGATGACGAAGATTTGAAGCGTTTGAGTATGATTATGGCTTTGCATGATATCGGTTTTAAAAATAGTGAAATAGAAAAATATATGAGATTATTATTGGAGACAGATAATTCACAACAACAGATAATCGATTTATTGACCGATAAACGTAAGAGCAAACTGCAACAGATTCATCTTCAAGAAAAACAATTGGAAAGAATTGATTATTTGAGATATAAGATAAAAAATTCTCAGAGGAATTAGTAAGTATAGATTGTAAAAATCATACCTTATTTGAAAGGAAGTATTTGTGTTGGAATATCGTAAATTAGGAAATACTGGTTTAGATGTATCACGATTTTGTTTAGGAACAATGGGCTTTGGCAATCCTGCAAAAGGAAATTTCCCCTGGTCAGTTCAATATGACCAAAGTGAAAAAGTTGTTCAAAAAGCCTTAGATTTAGGAATCAACTTTTTCGATACAGCTAATTTTTATTCATACGGTGATAGTGAAAGAATACTAGGTAAAGCTTTGAAAGAGAATGCCAACCGTGATGAAGTCGTTGTTGCTACTAAAGTTTTCTTTACAAAATCAGATAAACCTAATCAACAAGGCTTGTCACGTAAAGCTATCTTGAGTCAAATTGACAAAAGTTTACAGCGGTTAGATATGGACTATGTCGACCTCTATATTATTCACCGTTGGGATTACAACACTCCTATCGAAGAGACGATGGAAGCTTTGCACGATGTTGTTAAGTCTGGGAAGGCTAGATACATTGGTGCTTCTGCTATGTATTCATGGCAATTTGAGAAAGCTCAAGCAGTCGCTAAAGAACATAACTGGACTGAATTTGTTTCAATGCAAAATCACTTGAACTTGTTATATCGTGAAGAAGAGCGTGAAATGATGCCCCTTTGCGAAGACCAAAATATTGCCGTTACACCTTATAGTCCACTAGCTTCAGGACACTTAACTCGTCGGACTTGGAACGCTAATACGAAACGTTCGGAAACTGATGAGGGTGCTCGCGGTAAATACGATGCTGCCGAAGATCAAGATATGAAAATTGTCGAACGTGTTGGTGAAGTTGCCGATAAACACAATGCCACAATGGCACAAGTTGCTTTAGCTTGGTTGTTGCAAAAGAAGCAAGTTGTAGCTCCAATTATTGGTGCTACTAAGCCCGATCATTTGGCAAGTTCAGTTGATGCCTTGAAGTTGAAACTAACTTCAGAAGATATTAATTATCTAGAAGAGTTATATTTGCCACACAAGGTTGTTGGACCACTTACTAAATAAGATAATAGGTTTACTCGTTAAGATAAATTTAAGTAAAATGGTGAGGAAAATGACTAAAACACTTTATTTGATGCGTCATGGACAGACTCTTTTTAATGAGCTTCATAAAATCCAGGGTGTTTGCGATTCTCCTTTAACTCAAAAGGGAATCGATGATGCAAAAAAAGTTGGAACTTATTTTAAACAAAATAATGTGAATTTTGATCACGCTTATTCCTCTACACAAGAACGAGCTTCAGATACATTGGAATTAGTAACTGATTTGCCTTACCAAAGAGTCAAGGGACTAAAAGAATGGAACTTTGGACTATTTGAGGGTGAAAGTGAAAAGTTGAATCCTAAGTTTGATCCAAAAATTGGATCATTAGGCGACTTCTTTGTCCAATATGGAGGCGAAGGTGCAGACCAAGTTCAACAACGAATGGTCAAAACTTTGACGAATATTATGCAACAACCCGACAATGAAAATGTTTTTGTCGTAAGTCATGGTGGCGCAATTTATCTATTTCTGAAGAATTGGATTCCTTTAGAAGAAATCGTTAAGCATGTAGAATTGCACAATTGTTCAGTTTTGAAATTCACCTTTTCTGATGATGTTTTTAATTATGAAAAGACAATTAATGTTACAGAATAAAAAAATACTCCAGCCAAATTTTTGGTTGGAGTATTTTTGTGGGTTTATTACTTTTGTGAATTATCGTCACTAAATGTGATACCAGATAGGAAATCTTTAATTCTCGTTGTAGGATGATTGAAGAATTCATCAGGAGTTCCGTCAAAGATGATATTGCCATCTTCAACGAAAACTATCTTATCAGCAACTGAGCGGGCAAATTCCATATTGTGAGTTACGATGACCATTGCTTGGTCCATCTTACTTAACTCTTCTAGAATCAACAAAACTTGAGTTTCTAGTTCTGGATCTAGGGCACTGGTTGGTTCATCCAACAAGATGTAATCAGGATCCATTGCAAGTGCACGACAGATTGAAACACGTTGTTGTTGACCACCAGATAATTGGCTTGGAAAACGGTCAGCGTATCCCTTTAGACCAACTTGAGCTAGTAACTGGCGAGCTTTTTCTTCAGTTTCTTTCTTAGGTTGACCAAGAACAGTTTCTGGAGCTGTTGTGATATTTTTCAAAACAGTCAAGTTAGGAAAGAGATTCCAGTTTTGGAAAACCATACTAGTCTTTTTTCTAATATCAAAGCTGAGTTTCTTAGAAACAGGTTCTGCGTAATCTAATTTTAAGTCTGAAAAACTTAAAGTGCCGCTTTCAGGTCTAACTAGAAGGTCAAGTGATCTCAAGAGAGTCGATTTACCAGAACCAGATGGTCCTAGGATAACGGTTGTTTCATTATCGGGAAAATCAACGCTGAGGTCTTTTAAGACTGCTTTGCCATCATATTTTTTGACAATGTTTTTTAATGAAATCATTAACCTTCACTTCCTTTAACGTATTTTGAAGTTTTGCGTTCGAGATAATGTTGTAAGAATGTCAATAAAGTACAAATTACAGCATATAGGAAAGCAGCCAATGAGTACATCAATAATGGTTGATAATTCTTAGCAGTGATTTGTTGACTGACCTGGAACATTTCCAAAATCGTAATTGAACTGGCCAAAGATGTATCCTTGACCAAACCAATAAATGAATTAGAAAGTGGAGGCAACGCAATTCTGACTGCCTGAGGTAGAACAATTTTTTTCAAAGTTTGACTAGTCGTAAAGTTTAAGGTAAAAGCTGCATCCCATTGATCTTGAGGTACAGATAACAAAGCTGAACGGATAGTTTCAGATGCATAAGCACCTGTATTCATTGAAAATCCAATTACGGCCGCAATAAATGGTGAGAGTTGAATCCCAGCACTTGGAAGACCGAAGAAGATAATAAATAATTGAACTAGTAATGGTGTGGAACGGAATAACCAAACATAAAAGTCGGCAATTGCCCGAAGTACCAACCATGGATATTTGATTAGTTTATTTTCACTGGGTTTAATAAATTTAATTAGAGCTGTTAAAACGGCCAAAATCAAACCGAAGAAGAACGAAACCAATGCTAATGGAATTGTGTATTGCAACATTGCAGTAATCATTTCTGGCAATGAAGTAACGATAATGTGCCACATGAAAGAAAAACCCCCTTTGATGAGTTAATAGTTATTTTTTAGTAATATCTTCACCGAAGTACTTCATAGAAAGTTTTTTCATTGTGCCATCTTTATAAAGTTCTTTAATAGCTTTGTTGACACGACCTCTTAGGTGAGTAGAGTTCTTGTTGAAAATAGGTGCAATTTTTGAAGGAGCTAATTCCTTATTTGGAATTGTGATATATTTCAAATCAGTATTCTTGTGATCTTTCTTCCATGTTAGAAAGGCTTCTCTAGAATTGAAGGCACCCTTAACACGTCCTTCATCGATCATAGACATTGATGTTTGGAAATCACTTGATGGAACAACGTCAGCACCGAAATGCTTAGCGTGATTGTAATTATCAGTACCAGTACCAGCGGCAATCTTTTGACCCTTGATATCATCAACTGATGTGATTCCTGTACCATCTTTAGTGATAACAACAGACTTAGAGTAAATATAAGGTGTTGAGAAAATGTATTGTTTCTTACGTGAGGCATTTTCTGCCACATTATTTAAAACGACATCGAATGTCTTAGAATTTAGTCCAGCAATAAGCGAATCCCATTTTGTTGGAACAAACTTAGCTTTTAAATCAAGTTTTTTGGCAATATCTTTACCAAGGTCAACTTCAAATCCTTTCAATTTACCGTCCTCACGGTATGAGTAAGGAGCATAAGTTCCTTCCAAACCAATCGTTAGAGTGCCTGCTTTCTTAGTGTCGGAATTAGCACTCTTGTTGCTTGAGCATCCAGTTAAGACCAAGATTAAGGCCACAACTGTAGTTAAAATTAAAGCGATTCGCTTTTTCATTTTTTGGTATCCCCCTATATAGAAATTCATCATTTCTCATTTTCTCATAAATTAATCATTCTTAGAAAGAATTTGACTTTAAAACTTAAATAAATCAGTTGATAGGTATCTTTCACCATTATCTGGGGCAACTGTTACAACTGCCTTGCCTTTTCCTAACTTCTTAGCAATTTCAATCGCACCAAAAATATTAGCACCAGCTGAAATACCAGGTAAGAAACCTTCCTTGCGACTGACTTCTTGAGCCATCTTAATAGCATCGTCGCTTGTTACTTCGATAATATCTGAATATGAATTCTTATCAAGCGTGTCAGGAATGAATCCAGCACTGATTCCTTGAATCTTGTGAGCTCCTGTTTTTCCTTCTTTTAATAGAGGGGATTCAGCGGCTTCTAGAGCATAGACCTTAACATCTGGATACTTCTTAGTTAAAGCATGGCTAACGCCTGAAAGAGTGCCACCAGTACCAACACCAGCAACAAAAGCATCTACTGGGGTATCGCCAAAGGCATCGATAATTTCTTTACCAGTAGTTTTTTCATGGATTTCTGGGTTAGCAGGATTAGTAAATTGCATTGGCATGAAGTAACCTTTTTCTTTAGATAAGTCAGTGGCACGTTTGATGGCACCGCCCATACCTTCTTTACCAGGTGTCAAAACAAGTTCTGTTCCATAGCCTTGCATCAATTTACGACGTTCAACACTCATTGTGTCTGGCATCATGATAATCAAGTGATAACCCTTTGCTGCAGCCACCAATGACAAACCGATACCGGTATTACCTGAAGTAGGTTCAACTAAAGTGTCGCCAGGTTTGATCTTGCCAGCTTTTTCGGCTGCCTCGATCATTGAAAGGGCGATTCTGTCTTTAATGGAACTGCCAGGATTGAAGAATTCCAACTTAACATAAACGTCGCCAGCATCTTCTGGGACAACGTGATTCAATTTTACGATTGGTGTATTTCCAATTAATTCTGTAATATTGTTAGCAATTTTTGTCATAATTATTTTCTCCTTAGCAAGTAGTTAATTTGTGTTCAGTCACAGTCTCGAGCCAATTTTGATAAAAGCTCAATTGTGTTTGTTTCCATGAAAACATTGGCTTATGGTCAAGTGGGGAATAGTAGTTGCTAGCCGGCCTAGCATCTTTTACTTTGTGACTAGCAATCTCTCTTTGATACTCGCCATCTAAACCATATCGCTGATATTCAAGATGTGAAAAGATAAAGGCTTGATGTTTAACTTTAGATTCAATCAAAGTAAAAAGACCATTTTTGCTGATTGCTTTGACCTCAAGTCCCTTGGTATTTTCGATTTGTTCGTGACTCATCTCTGCGTAACGAGCGTGTGGGGCTGGAAAATTGTCGCTAATGTCATTCAAAAGCTTTGAATTATTAATGATTTGATTTTGAAAAACACCAAATACTTTATGCGGTAAAATCTTTTTATCAATATTATATAGTCGATTAAGGGCAGCCATGGCGCCCCAACAGACATAAAGTTGAGGAATATTTAACCGATCTAATAAGTCGATTAGTTGGTTGATTTCATCAGCGTAGGTAACTTCTGGGAAATCTAATTTCTCGACTGGACTACCAGTGATGATGAAACCATCTAAGTTTTTGACCTCGTTTAAATCTAATGGCTTCATGTTTTCAGTTATTCGAGAGTCGAGCTGACGATTAACATAACGAGTAGCAGAATAATAAAATTTTAATTCTACATCATTTCCTAAAGCAGCTTGAAAATTTTGCATAGTTTCTAATTTGTTTTGCATTAAATTCAAGATTCCAATTTTAACAGGTTCCACAAGTAACTCCTTTCTAAGCAGCCAGAAATACAAAAAAGCGGGGCTGACTAATGTCAACTCCGCTTGATAGTTTTAGTTTTCACTACTTGATTATCAATTGAGTGGTATTAGACATGCTGAAAAAGTATAGTAATGTTCGTTCATTACTACACAACAACATGCTTTAACTTGTTCGTTATTAAAATTCATCATGTCAATACCTCCTGCAATTAAGATGTCTCAAATTTACAATTAAAAAAATAATAAGTCAAGCATTATTTACTTTTCTTCGAGTAAATTGAGAGTGATTCAAATTCCATATATGAAGCTAAAGTTAGTGATATTACTAAAATTAATACCAACCAACCGAGTGTCGTACCAAGAATCGTAGTTAGCGGCATAAACTTAGCAACTAAATAGATACTGAGAGTCGACAAACAGAAATCGACAGCTAAATTAGCACCAATGACCAGTTTGCTTCTCTCCAATATAAAGAAATTCAATAATTCCTTGAGAACTTTTTGAGTTGAACTGCGATACATGATTAAAACAGGACGTTGTGCAATCACTTTGACCGCGAACATACCAAAGGCCCCGACAATTCCTCCAACAATAATTCTCCAACTCAAAGCATGGAGTACAAGCGAATTGTAGGAAACTCCAATGATTGATAAACAGAGGATGTAAGGGATTATAAAGAAGAAAAGGTAGATAACTGCGATTTTTTTATTAGACATTTTTGACAACTCCATATATACTGATATACCTATTTTATCATTAAAAAGGTTTATTGTTGAATACAATGACACCTGTTATAATTGTTTTGTTTATACTAAGTTTACATATGAAAGTGAGTGCGAGTTAAATGAGTGGTGACTCTTCTGGAGCGTCGCTTTCCGGACAGCTGATTTTAATAGTTATTTTAACGCTATTAAATGCTTTTTTCGCGGCCGGTGAGATGGCGATTGTCTCCGTTAATAAGACGTCTGTTGAAACAAAGGCTAAGGGGGACGATCGTCGAGCTAAAAAAATTCTTCAATTGATCAACGATCCTAATAAGTTCCTATCAACGATTCAAGTAGCAATAACTTTAGCAGGATTCTTATCATCTGCTAGTGCGGCAACTACCTTAAGTACTAGATTAGAATCAGTTTTAGGACAATTTCCGGGTAGTCGTGAGATTTCTATTGTGGTTATAACGGTAATTCTATCGTTTATCACACTGGTTTTAGGAGAATTGTATCCTAAGAGGATAGCGTTACAACGCCCATATGAGGTGGCCAAATTTACTCAACCAATGATTGGATTATTTGGAAAAATTCTTAGTCCATTCATCTGGTTGTTAGATGCGACAATTAATTTATTGATGAAGATTACGCCAATTGATTTCAATAAAAAAGATGAGCCAATTACTCGAAATGAGATGATTGCAACTCTTCGTCAATCAAGAAATAATGGAACGATAAATTCCGATGAGTATCAAATGTTACAAGGCATCATTCGTTTTGGTGACAAGACGGCAAGAGAAATCATGGTTCCAAGAACAGATGATTTCATGATTGACATCAATAACCCTGTTGATGAAAATATCGATGATATTTTGAATCAACCATATTCACGAATTCCGGTCTATGGTTCAGATAAGGATAATATTATTGGTATTATTCACATCAAGGATTTATTGAAGAAATCACGTGAAGTTGGTTTTAATAATATCAATTTCAAGTCGATTATGAAAGAGCCCTTGTTCGTTCAGGAAGGAACTAATATTGATACTTTATTGTTACGAATGAGAAGTACCCA
The DNA here is from genome assembly GCF_009600995.1 of Companilactobacillus halodurans. Lineage (NCBI taxonomy): Bacteria > Bacillati > Bacillota > Bacilli > Lactobacillales > Lactobacillaceae > Companilactobacillus > Companilactobacillus halodurans. The sequence goes on from NZ_VDFO01000040.1 coordinate 11,955, forward strand.
AACGCAAATCGCCATGGTAGTCGATGAATACGGTGGGATTATCGGTTTAGCTACGATTGAGGATATATTGGAAGAAATCGTTGGTGAAATCGATGATGAATATGATCCAGTTACAAAGAATTTCCAAAGATTGGGTCCAAATAAATTCTCAGTTGTTGGTAAGATGACAATTGAAGATTTCGATGAGCTGTTTGAAGAAGAAATCAAAGTTGAAGATGTTGATACGATTGCTGGTTATTTAATCATGGGAATCGGTGAAATTCCGGATGCCAAACATCCTAAGTCAATTACGCTCAAAGATGGCGTCATAATTACATCTGGCGAGTTAAACGGTTCAAGAATTGAAAATGTTATTGTGACTGTTCCAGATGTTAAACTAAAGAATGTTACTACAAACATGTTTAAAGGGAAATACTAGCAGTATTTCTTTTTTTTCGAGGAAAATTATGTTGTGAATATAGTGGTAGAAGTTATTAGAAATAGCGTTAGATAGAAGAGGAAGGAAATGCGTAAAAGCAGTTATCAATAGTTGTTTTTACGCTTAGATAAATATGGATCAAAAACAACTAGAACAAGAAGTAAATAAACGTCGTACTTTTGCTATCATCTCTCACCCGGATGCTGGTAAAACTACTATTACAGAACAAATGCTTTATTTCGGTGGGGTAATTCGTTCTGCTGGTACAGTTAAGGCTAAAAAATCTGGTCAATTTGCGACATCTGACTGGATGGAAATCGAAAAGAAACGTGGAATCTCTGTAACAAGTTCAGTTATGCAATTCCACTATCGAGATAAAGATATCAATATCTTGGATACTCCAGGACACGAAGATTTCTCTGAAGATACTTATCGGACTTTAATGGCAGTTGATGCCGCAGTCATGGTGATTGATTCTGCCAAAGGTATCGAGCCTCAAACTAAGAAATTATTCAAGGTCGTTAAACAACGTGGTATTCCTATTTTTACATTTATGAATAAATTGGATCGTGATGGACGCGACCCACTTGATTTGATTGCTGAATTAGAGGAATTGCTTAATATCGAAGGCTGCGCAATGAATTGGCCTATCGGTATGGGTAAGGAATTAAAAGGTCTCTATGATATTGCCAACAATCGTTTGGAGTTATATCGAAAAGATGGCGACGACCGTTTCTTGCCTTTGAATAAAGATGGTCAATTAGAAGAACACAATCCAATCGAAGAAGAGGGCAGCTATGAACAAGCTCTTGGAGAAGTCGATTTGATTAAAGAGGCTGGAAATCAATTTGACCTTGATAAGATTAAAGCTGGTAATCAGACTCCTGTCTTCTTCGGTTCAGCTTTGACTAATTTTGGCGTTGAAACTTTCCTCAATACATTCTTAGATTTGGCACCAGCACCAAGTGCTCATAAGCAAAAAGACAGTGAAGAAATCGTTAAGCCAGATGATGAAGAATTTTCAGGTTTCGTCTTTAAAATTCAAGCTAACATGAATCCTAATCACCGTGACCGAATCGCCTTCGTTAGAATTTGTTCGGGTGAGTTTGTTAGAGGAATGGATGTTACGCTTCAAAGAACTGGTAAGACAATGCGTTTGAATAATGCAACCGAATTTATGTCTGATCAAAGGGAAACAGTTAAAACAGCTGTTGCTGGAGATATTGTTGGACTTTATGATACAGGTAACTTCCAAATTGGCGATACGATTTTTACTGGTAAAAAATCTGTTCAATTTGAAGACTTGCCACAATTTACGCCTGAAATGTTTATGGAAGTTCAAGCTAAGAACGTTATGAAGCAAAAGTCATTCCACAAAGGGATGCAACAGCTAGTTCAAGAAGGTGCCGTTCAGTTGTATAAGAAATATACGACGAATGATTACATCTTAGGTGCTGTTGGACAACTACAATTTGAAGTCTTCCAATTTAGAATGAAGAATGAATATAATTGTGATGTTGTTATGAAGCCAATCGGTTCCAGAATTGCTCGTTGGGTCGACCCAGAACAATTAGACCCATCAATGTCTTCAACTAGAAATATGTTGGTCAAAGATTTGGATGATAAACCATTATTCTTGTTTGAAAATAGATTTGCGGAAAACTGGTTCACTAATAAATATCCAGATGTTAAGTTAACTTCAAAATTATAAGAAATCGCTGAAAGGCGGTTTTTTTTATTATAAAATTTATGTGGCACTGCAAAAAAATAAATAAAGGGGGATTTAACAACAAGGTGAATGCGGAGGCAATAATTGGAATTGTCGAATCAGAAATTTGAAAAGATTAATTCTAACAACCGATTAATTTTTTTATTTTACTCAGTAACAATTTTGTAATTTCTAAATGACTTTTTTTAGAATATCGGGGAATTTCCTGAGTTTTTCATAATAATTCTTTAAAGAACTTAAGAAAATCTTAAAGTCAACCGTCAAAAAATTACAATTATTTTTCAAATGTTTAATTCTTGTTACAAAATCCGTGTTTTATTGAAAGTGCTTTTTTTAAATAGTAGTCTATAACTAGATTATTTATTAAGGGGAAACCATTTATGTCTAAAAAAAATCTGTTAACTAGTGCTCTAGTACTTGGAACATTGGCTGCAACTGCTACACCTTCCGTAGTTTCAGCTGCAACTACAAATGATGTTGATTCAACAACACCAACAAATACAGAACAAGTAAGTAATAAATCAGAAGATAATAAATCAAACGTAATTGCTGGATCAAGTGTTAAAAAAGTTGATACGACAGTTGCTAATTCAGCAACAGTTCAAGCTGCCAGTGAATCTGTCAGCGCAGCTTCAAATACTACAGCTATTATTCAAGCCGCTTCAGGGGTTACGACTTCACAACAACAAGCTTTCCTTAATGAAGCTATACCAATGGCTCAAAAGGCAGCTGCTAAATATAATCTTTATACTTCAGTAATGTTGGCTCAAGCTATTTTGGAAAGTGCTTGGGGTACTTCTACTTTAGCTACACAAGGCCATAACTTATTTGGTATTAAAGGTGATTACAATGGTGCCTATGTAACAATGCCTACTTCTGAATGGAGTTCTTCACAAGGTTGGTATACAATCAATGCTAACTTCAGAAAGTATCCTAGCTACTATGAATCATTTGCTGATAATGGTGACAAACTTCGTAACGGAGTTTCATGGGACTCAAGTTATTACAAGGGTACGTGGAAGGAAAATACTAGTTCTTACAAAGATGCTACTGCATGGCTACAAGGTAGATATGCAACCGCTCCAAACTATGCATCTTCACTTAACAACTTGATTTCAACTTATAACTTAACTCAATATGATGGAACACCTGAAACAAACGGTGGTTCACAAACGAACGATAATTCAATCACTGTTAAGAATACAAATGGCAGCTATGTTCCATTAGTAGCCGTCAATAGCGATGGTTCTACTAAAGCTATCACTAACCGTGGTTTAGCTAATAACACACCTTGGTATACTGACCAAACAAAGACAATCAATGGTCATGTCTATTATCGTGTTGCTACAAATGAATGGGTACAAGATTCATATTTAGCATAATTATTGATTTGTAAAATGAAATAAGAAAACTTTTAAAATATGAAGCATAATAATCAATTTTGGTTATTATGCTTTTTTTAGTTCCCTTTTTTAGCAAATTTTGAAGTGATTCATGCCATCTTTTTAAATTCAAGACAAATTGTATAATAATTCTTTTCAATAATTGAATCCAAATCATACTGGTTACTTAGTATTATTTGTATACAAGGATAAATATTTATTATAAAAAATATGTTGCAATTTATGAGGTGGACATCATGAAAAGGAGAGGACTAAGTCTATTTGCAATTTTATTATTGCCAGTTTTTATTTTTCTTAGCAAAATCACTACTGTTCAAGCTGCCGATTCAGATACAAAAGCAACACATCCAACAACACAAGAAGTTTTTCAAGGAGCTCCTCCATGTCTTAAACTGGAGGATTATTTTGAAAAAGTCGATACTTATCAAGGTACTACTGCAGTTTCAAACAGTGTTCAAATATTAAAAGCAACTGATTCAGGATACCCTTCTGATATTATCCGTTTGACGAATGGTAACAATCAGGTCGGTTCAGTTTGGGGAAAAGCTAACAGTACGTCAACGACTGATACTAATTACAATTATAATTATTTAGATTTATCAAAGGATCAGGAAATTTCTGGTTGGATTTATATCGGAGATTCTGATGCCTATGGAAAAACCGGGGATGGATTAGCTTTGGTCCTTCAAAATGACGCTCGAGGAATCAATGCCATTTCTACTTATAATTGGTCGGTTCTGTTTCAAAATAAAAGCAAAGCTGTTGGAGGGGAAACTTTAGGAGTTTGGGGTGGTGTAGATAGTCCTACCGATATTTCCAATACAACTAAGTTTGCTCAAGGAGCCATTCAAAATAGCTTGGCTATTGAATTCGATTCTTATAGAAATGAAACTAAATCTGCAATTTTATCTTCTCAAGATAATTACTTTGATGCGCTGACTGATTCTACTAACGTTTTAGAAGCTAAGGGAGAGCATATCGCCTGGAATTATCCTGGAGAAGCCAGTACATATGAAAGATTTAGTTATTCTCTGGGTTCTTATTTTGGAATGCATCATAAAGATTCAATTCATAATTTAACGATAGCTGGTTACGATGGCACCCCTGAAATTGATCGGGCTTGGCATCATTTTACTTTTAAATACACTAAACCAGAGACTAGCGGTGGAACGACTGCCAAGATGTCTTATATTTTTAATGATAAAAATTATGACGGTTCAGTGAGACCTTTTTCAAAATGGGATAAAAGAGAGAATATCTCAATAGATTTGAACAAGTTCAATTTAAATTCAGGACAAACAAAAATTCGTTGGGGATTCACTGGCGGTACCGGTTCACCGGATTCTAAGGTAGCAGATAATTCGATTATTTTGGAAAAAATCCCTGCCGTTGCCAATGTTTTGTCAGCAACAAGTTTATTTGATATCACGCAAAATAGAGAGATTTTGGATTTAGATCAAAATCCAACAGCTGATTCCAAGGTCAATAATAATGACCAATTGAGATTTGATTACGATTTGAACTATGATTCAGGACTTTCAAAAACTGGGAATATCACAACTGAACTTAATTTGCCAACGTATGTAGATTTCACTCAAAATGATGATGGTATTGGCAAAATTATTTATACAGATGAAGATGGCAATGAGATTTCCAATGATATCCCTGATTCAGCCTTAACTAGCGATAAAACGACTCTGAATTTAACGTTAAATTCAATGGATTTAACTAATAAAAAAATCAAAATTGAATTATACGGATACGCTAAGGCACCTGATTCGGAAACAGCAAACGTTATAACGGTGCCACAAGCTCATACTTCATATCAAAGTGACCATTATACAGGCGATGTGATGTCGCCTCAGTTTGAAATCGACAATGAAAGCCTTAATCTCACAGCTACAAGCGATACAAATCAGGAAATCATTGAGAGCCAATCAACTACTTTAAGCGGTTTAGCTAATTACTTGAAAGGCAGTACCTTTGATGGAAATGGTTTATCAGTTCATGCAAAAATTGATGATGGCGACGAAGTGATTTGGAATGACATTTCAACAACTGCAGGCGATAAGGAAGCCATAATTTCAAAGGAATTAACGGGAAAGTACTTAGGAGTTGGAAATCACAAAATTGATGTTTATCTGACTGATTCATCGAGAAGAATTTCAAATACGATAACTTATAACATTCAAGTTATTGAAAGAAAATTAGAATTGACTCCTCAAGATGAAGAAATTACGGTCAATGATAATAAACCAGTTACAATTACTGGAAATTACAACTATTCCGATGATTCTGGTTTCCAAAACGATACTGCAACGATAACTTATCAAATCACAAATGAAGGTGAAGATTCTCAAGAGAGCGTAACGACGACGATTTCTCAAGAAGTTGATGCAAAAAAGGGCAGTGCTAAAATCTCATTAGATCCAATAGCCTTAAATAAAGCTACTGATATTTCATTAGATGATTATTTGAAGACGAATAATGTCGGATTAAAAGAAGGTAAAAATGAGATAACGATGGTTGTTTCTGATACAGCTGATAATCCATCGAATAAAGTAACTTTTGTTGTCAACGTGCCTAAAATGGAACCACTGATTACAACAAAAGATTCGCAATTGTATTCTTTAGGGATGTTTCCTATTGAAATTCCATTGACTTTTGAATATCCAACGACCGCTGAAACAAATAATTATCAGTTAAGTTCAAATGATTTAGAACTTAATTCTACGATTGACGGAGTAACTTATCGCTCTAAACCAGCAATGAATGGCGATATCGAGAATCCATACGCTTGGAATCCAATTGTGGAGTTGAATGATTTAGGAATTAAAGAATTGGATAAAACTACTTATACAGTCAAACTTTACGTAACTGATCCTTATGGAAGAAAATCTAATGAATTAACTTATCAAATAGATTTCAATTTAAAAGGGGCAGAAGTACTGGTTGATGATTCTAGCTTTAAGACAATTGATCCCAAAACATTTGAAACTGGTTATGTAGCGCGAAATAATGATTGGAACGTCAAAGTTAGAAGTTACAATTCAAAATGGAAATTGAATGCATCAGGTACCAAACTCCAAAATACTATTGGCAATAAGGATACCGATTTGAATATGTTTTATGTAGATGAATATTCAGCTACGAGCTTATTAAATGATCCACAAATTGCAAGTGATGACCAGACTAATAGTGGCAATCAAGTCTTTGATATTTCCGGTAATTGGAATCATGATGAAGGTATTTTGTTGAAGACTGATTCAGTTCCAGAAGCCGGCGACTATCAAGGAAAAATCACTTGGAGTATCGATGACAGTATTTAAAAAAGAGTTGAGATATTAATTTATCTCGACTTTTTTATTGTCCTCAACTCCTGAATCGCTTATCATATTTAAATGAGCTTTTTATGTGAGAGAGTGAAATAAATGAATGAAAAATTAACCTGGAGAAATCTTTTCTTTATCGGATCAATGTTGTTTGGCTTATTCTTTGGCGCCGGTAATCTGATTTTTCCCGTCTTTTTAGGTCAACAAGCTGGTAATAATGTCTTTTTTGCAATTGTTGGATTGTTGATAACAGGAGTTGGTCTGCCACTACTAGGGGTAGCTAGTATGGGCGTGACTGGCAGCAATAGTGTTTTTGATTTGGCAAGTAACATTAATCGTCCTTTTGCCTATGTTTTTACAATTCTGTTATATATGACGATGGGACCGTTGTTCGCTATTCCCAGATTAGCGACGATTTCGTTTCAATTAGGGTTGGTTCCTTTTGTCGCCAAATCTCATCAAGTTTTAGTTTTGGCAATATTTTCGGGAATCTTCTTTATCGTGACTTATTTGTTGGCTAGAAAACCTAGTAAATTAATGACTTATGTTGGTAAATGGTTGACGCCAATATTTTTAATATTATTAGGAATTCTAGTAGTAACAGCTTTTATCAAACCAATGGGTGGTTTGAATGCGAACCCTCAAGGACAATACGTTAAAAATCCGACTTTGAGTGGTTTTACTGAAGGTTATAATACGATGGACGCCTTAGCCTCATTAGCTTTTGGAGTCGTTGTAATTGATACGATTAAAAATTTGGGAATAACGCATCCGAAACAAATTGCTAAAGATACTATCAAATCAGGTTTTATTTGTGTAATTTTGATGGGCATAATTTATGGATTTTTAGCATTGATAGGAACAATGAGCGTCAATCAGTTCTCATTGGCAACTAATGGTGGCGTAACTTTAGCGCAAGTATTCAATTATTATTTTGGTTCTTTTGGCAGTTTATTGTTAGCTTTAATCGCAATCATTGCATGTTTGAAGACGTCAATTGGTTTATCATCGGCCTTTGGAGAAACTGCTCAAGAGATGTTTCCAAAGTTTAATTATCAAGTAGTTTTAATTGGTGCTGGGATTCTTTCATTTGTGGTAGCAAACATTGGCTTAACTAAATTGATCAATTATTCAACACCTGTGTTGATGTTCTTATATCCATTAGCCATCGTTTTGATAATCATTGCAGTGTTAACGCCGATTATTGGTGAATCTAGATGGATTTTTGGAATTGCAACTTTATTTACTTTGATACCTGCAATTTTGTCAGGTTTGAATGCTTTACCCGATGCATTGAGAAGTACTGGTTTAGTCCAACAAATTTTGACAGTCAATCAGTACTTGCCAATGGCGCAATTGAATTTGGGTTGGGTCTTGCCAGCAATAATTGGCCTTGTTATCGGTTGGTTGATTAGTTGTTTTAAGAACTATCGAGTAGTCGATGAAACTAGATGAAATATGGAAAAATAAAAATCTGTCATTCACAATCAAAATAAAAAATGATTGTCAATGACAGATTTTTTAATATCTCTATATCCCTTTATTTATGGGCATTTAGCTTGTTTTTGCTTGCCAAATTGTCTAAGGTTATATATAAGATTGCAGGGGGTATTGTGAATTGGAAGTATCAACTCTACTAAATAATTATTTGAATTTGAAAATTAATTTCTATCAGAAAAGGAAACGTTGGCAAGATTGAATTGCTAACGTTTCCTTTTTTATTTCTGTAATTTTTCATATTAAATTGATGTAGAGAAAAATAAAAATATTTGGAGAAAATTATGACGACAAGAGTTTTATTAGTTTGTGGTTCAGGAGCATCATCAGGTTTTATGGCTGCTAATATGCGAAAAGCCGCCAAGAAACGTGATTTGGATTTGAAGATTCAAGCACGTAGCGAATCAGAACTAGAGAATTATTTAAATGAAATCGATGTTTTAATGATAGGACCTCATTTAGCTTATTTAGAAGATGAGATGAAGGATTTAGTCAGCGACAAAGTAAAAGTCATTTTAATGAATGCTGATTATTATTCAATTTTAGATGGTTCAAAAGCGGTGGATCATTTATTAAATGTAATTGGGGATAAGTAAGGGGAATTTTTATGAATGAATTTATGAATGTTTTAAGTACTAAATTGGCACCGAAAATCAATAAAGTTAATCGTAATATCTGGATTAGTGTTTTAAAGGATTCAATTCTACAAGTCTTGCCATTTATCTTGGTAAGTTCATTTATTACATTATTGGGTTTGTTTTCCAATATATTTAAATGGTGGCCTGATCTTTCAGGTATCAGCAATTTTACTTTTGGGATAATTTCTATCTTTGTATCATTTTTGATTCCTTTCAATATGATGGAAAAGAAGAAATTGTCTAAGCAACGTCTAATCTCTGGTTTAACAAGTATCGGATTATTCTTATTACTGACTAATCCTAATTTAACAAAAAATGGCGAAGCTATTTTCCAATTCAGTTTCTTTGGAGCTGGTGGGATGTTTGTTGCTATTTTATGCGGTATCTTCACAGCTTTTGTGATGGAGAGATTTGGTAGTTTTTCATTTTTCAGTGAAGACAGCGTTATTCCTGACTTTGTGACTGCGTGGTTTGATTCAATGTTGCCAATTGGAACAGTCATTGCTTCAGGATGGCTGTTTGTCGATGTTTTAAAAATTGATGTTTATAAATTAATTATTCAATTGTTCTCGCCATTAGGAGGAATTGTCGAAACTTTGCCTGGTTTTGTTTTGGTAATGTTTATCTTTTGCTTCATTTTCTCAATGGGAATTTCTACTTGGGTAATGACGCCAATCACAACGCCAGTTTTCTTAGCCGCCATCCAAGCCAACCAAATGAATGGTGCATCAAAAATTGTTACTAGTGAGACGCTTTATTCAGCCTACTTGTGGATTGGTGGTGTAGGTTGCACGATGCCATTAGTTTTGATGATGCTATTTTTTGCTAAATCGAAACGTTTAAAGACTTTGGGGAAGGCCTTTATCGTGCCTAGTATTTTTAATATTAATGAACCAACGGTCTTTGGTGCGATCGTTTGGAATCCATATTTGATGGTGCCAATGTGGTTGCAAGGAATTATTTTACCAATCATCGTTTGGGTAGGATTGAAGAGCAAATTGGGTCAAATTCCATCATCTGTTTTCCAATTGTGGTATGTGCCATTTCCAATTTCAACTTGGTTGACAGGGAAAACATTTGGTTCAATTATTCTAGTTTTATTGGTGTTCATCGTGGCTGCTATGATTTGGTATCCATTCTTCAAATTGTATGACCGTGATTTGATGGAAAAAGAAATTGAAGAAGTGGAGTAAACTAAATGACTGATAATGATGCAACAATTAAAAATACCATGGATATCATCCTTTTTTCAGGTGATGCCAGAACCTTGATTATGCAATCGATGGACTTATTGGGGGATTGTGATTATCAAAAGGCCCAGGATTTGATGAAACAAGCTCATGAAAAATTAGTTAAGGCTCATCAATTGCAGACTGACCGTTTGCGAGACGAAGCTGATGGAGAAACCTTGGAATATTCAGTTTTATTCACTCACGCTCAAGATACAATGATGACCGTTAATACTGAATATAATTTGGTTAAGCATCTGATAAGTGTATTTGAAAAAAGAGACCAGAACTGCTGTGAAAAGAAATGTCGGTAAATTTCTAATAGCATCCTTCAAATAATCATAAGAATTTTTAAGTAAACGTATCCAAAAACATCTTCCTTACCCATTTTTGGTAGATTATTCAAATTTAATGTTTTATTATATAAGAGTTGCTTGTATCAATTAAGCTACTAGTATTTATTGTGAGTAATAAAACGGTAGTAGAAATGCAGAATTATATAATAAACTAATAAATGATAATTTGGAGCTTTTATGAAATTAAGTACACATTTGGCAGATGCCGCCCTAAAAGCCCTGTTATATGAAGTAGACGTTCAACCTAAACCGGGTTTAGTTGATCCAGTCGATCACTCGACTCATTTGGATATGGACGTTTTTACTTTTATTGACAGTGCTGTTTCATTACGACCATATTTAGAACAATTCGCCCAAGCTGGAGTTGATTTTGAGGGTGAAGATTTAACTAAGTTATTTGCTTCTATCAGAAAAATCGGAGTCAAGGCTGAGAAAGCTATGTTTGAGGCAACTGGAGAAATCAATACTCACAAAGGAGCAATATTTTCTTTGGGAATCCTTTTAGCAGCAACTGGATATGACCAAGATAATACTCGCGTGATTACTGAACGAATGCTTCGCGGTTTGACTGAAAATGATTTTAAAGATTTGGATAAAAAGAAGAATCTAACCAATGGTGAGAAGATGTTTCTTCAATATGGCGTGACTGGTATTCGTGGTGAGGCTGAGCGTGGCTATCCAATCGTGTTTGAAAAATCGTTACCTTTCTTAAAAGCACATTTTGGCAATGATTTCAATAATGTTTTATTGGATACATTGATGGTAATAGTTTCTGAATCATACGATTCTAACGTTGTTAAACGTGGCAATTTGGAATCTTTGAAGAATGTTCAAAAATACGCTCAAGATATTTTAGAGGCTGGGGGATGCAGCAATCCTGATGGTCGTGAAATTCTAGATGATATGAATAGTTATTGTAATGAAAATAATCTTAGTTTAGGTGGCAGTGCTGATTTATTGATTATTACTGTCTTCTTATTCTTGATATGAATTGAAATTAAAAGGAGTTGATCAAATGGTCAACTCCTTTTTAGTGATTAAAGCCAGCTACTATCATTGACAGAAGTCAGTTTATCTTTTTTAGAAGCTTGGTAATAAGTGCTTTGATTGAATTCGTCTTGATTGCCAATCTTATAAATCGTGTCTTTGGTTACGTAATGGGATAATTTTTTACCGTCTTTATTGTAAAAATGTGCTTTTGGAACAGTTACTTGAAGACGGAAATCATCGGCAACCATGGTTTCAATCATATTTTCGTCATATTGAGAATCATTGGTAATGATTTTAACATCACTTGCTTTAATAAATTTATCTTTACCGATGTGATAATAGAAACCATCAGATTTTAAATTGCTGGTGGTAGTAGTTGCGTGGATGGTGGTTTGATTAATTGCAGGAACAGTACTTATGCCAGTACCAATGGCAACGAGGGATGCTAATAAAAGACTCTTTTGAAGTAATTTCATAGTTTTTACCTTCTTTGAGAAACTTGATAAATTTGCTAATCCTTTATCAAAAAAGATAATAACTTATTAAAAGTGAGAAGTATATTTTACGGTGTAGCCAAGTGGTATAGGGATAATCTTGTATGAAATAATAGTCTCGAAAATATAAAAAAACTGGTCGGCCTAATTTAGGCTGATCAGCTTTTTTAACTAATTCTCATGTTTCGTTCTCTTTTTTATAATTACTGCAATTCCTAAGATAAAACCGATTACTATCAAAACCCAACTATTCTTATTACCAGTTTGTGGGAATTTACCTTTGCCATAACTTGCTGCTTGAGATGCAGGTATTATGCTATTTGAAGTTGCTACACCTGATAATAGTGATTGAGTGATTGCATTGGAATTTTCAGATTCAATTGCATTTTTTTTGGTAGTAGGAGTTGTTAGATTGGATAATGTAGAATTTTCCGGATTAATCACTGGGCTTGCTGGGTAACTTGGGTTTTTAGAAAGGGAAGTTATACCAGGTTTTCCAGGTATTAATTGGACAGTATTTGAAGAACTTGGTTTGCTAGGTTTTCCAGATGGATAAGTAGCACTAGGTTCATTAGGACTCTCTGGATTAATCACTGGAGAATTTGGCTTGCTAGGATTTGTCGATGAATTGCCTGTGCCAGAGTCATTAGGTTGTTCAGGGTTAACATTTGAATTATCTGGATTATTAGGATTTGTTGATGAATGACCTGTACCGGAGTTATTAGGTTGTCCAGGGTTAACGTTTGAATTATCCGGATTATTAGGATTTATCGATGAATTGCCTGTACCAGAGTTATTAGGTTGTTCAGGGTTAACATCTGAATTATTTGGATTATTAGGATTTACCGATGAATTGCCTGTACCGGAGTCATTAGGTTGTCCAGGGTTAACGTTTGAATTATCCGGATTATTAGGATTTACCGATGAATTGCCTGTATCAGAGTCATTAGGTTGTTCAGGGTTAACGTTTGAATTATCCGGATTATTAGGATTTACCGATGAATTGCCTGTATCAGAGTCATTAGGTTGTTCAGGGTTAACATCTGAATTATTTGTAGGTGGTGTTACGGTACTAGGTGTAGATGATATTTTCTCATCTTTAGCCTGTAGATTATTAGTACTATCTTTTACTACTGTGAAATTGATAGGATCTTTGTTAAGTTCATATCCACTTGGGGGAGTTACTTCAACAAATGAGTAATCTCCAGCGTCAATATCAGTGATCTTTATTTGACCATTTTCATCAGTAGTCAGGTTGCTTTCGATTACTTTGCCATTACTGTCTAATAGATTATAAACGGCACCAGCAAGTGGCGTATTTGTAGTGTCAACTTTTGTCAGAATTACTTGACCAGAATTTGAAATAGTAGCTTCATTAACATTAACATTAAATTTTTCAACTTCTACTGGAGTCGTTTGACCTGCAACAACGGTAAAATTGACTGGCGTTGAATTTAATTCGTATCCAGTAGCTGGTTGTGTTTCAACAAATGAGTAGTCCCCGGCTGCTAAGTTGTCAACAGCAATTTTGCCATTATCATCTGTTACTAAGTTTTCTTTGACGATGTTGCCATTATTATCTAAAAGCTTGAAAGTTGCACCTGCAACCGCTGCGTTAGTGTTTGAATCAAGTTTTTCTAAGATGACTGCACCAGGTTCAGCACTATCCGTTTGATTAACTGTTATATCTTCCATTCCATTTGAAGGTATCGTGACTTGGATTGGAGAAGGATTTAGCTGATAACCATCAGGTGCTTTGACTTCAGTTAATGTATAATCTCCATATATAGCATTGTCAATAACTAACTTGCCATTAGTATCAGTTATAACATCAGGCATAATAGTTTCTCCACTATTGTTAGTAATTTTGTATTCAGCTCCTTGAAGGCCATTTCCAGTGATTGGATCAGTTTTATTTAGGGTGATTGAGCCATCATAATTAATACCACCACCACCACTGTTACCACCGGAATCAATGCTTATCCAATCATATGCAGTTGAATCCACATTAAAAGTTCCTTCGTTAGATGACATTGAGTCACGATTCATCCAAGATACAAAGTTATCTTTATTTGAAGTTATCGAAGTACTAAAAATAATATTAAAGGTTTTAGAAATATTATTAGGTAAGGAAATTGTAAATTGATCTCCTGAAGTCGTTACAGTTGGAGTAATTGATTGTCCGTCACTAATAAATTGGCCTGATTTGTATGAACCAGTAGTTATGGTTAGAGAATCAGGTATATATGTTTGATGATCTTCTGGTGGATTTCCCACTAAACTCCCTAATGTATCCGTAATAACAACATTATTCAAATCATGGTCATTAGGGTTAACAATAATATTCCAAGTTATTTTTTTATAAGTTTGAGAGGGATCAGTTTTTGGTATTTCGCCGGTTTCATTGATCATCCAATCGTCAGTGTCACTGTTACCGTCCTCATCACCCTCAGATGGTGTTAGTCTGATATTCCGGACACGGTCTCTATGTTAAAATTGTGAAATTAATAAGGAGAACTTATCTATGACTCAAAAATTTTCAGCCGAATTTCAGGCCTCAATTATGGATCTTTACCATTCA
>NZ_VDFO01000041.1:0-26468 GCF_009600995.1 Companilactobacillus halodurans
GTCGAACATCTAAAGGGCATGAATGGTGTCCTTTTTTGGTGTTCTTAAATGGTTATTACTAATAAATGGTATACAAAAATAAAGTTGATGGCAAAATACCTATCAACTTTATTTATCGTACAGCCATTTATTTACTATTTGCTAACAATTTATTAATAAAAATGTAATTTGACATTAAAATTATTCAGCGTAATAATTTTCATAAATAATATTATTACCTGATTTATAACTAGATAATAATTATTCTAGATCGAAGAGGGAGATTTGGTTAATTATGTTTATGAAAAAGGGAAAAGAATGGGCTTTATCATGTGTTGCTGTGAGTGCTGCAGTTTTGATGGGGATGAGTAGCACCACCGTCCAAGCTGATACTACACAGGAAAACACTGTCAATAGTAATACGACGAATGCAGTTTCGACGGGAACTAATGGCACTGCAATAAGTAACGCTGCTTCAACTCAAAGCAGTTCTACTTATAATGATGCCAATCAAAATAATGCAACCCAAAATAATACGAAACAAGATGGTACAACTCAAAATAGTTTGCTTCAAACTAGATCAGCACAAAGTGCTACGACACAAAGCAGTGCAGCACAAAACGGTGCTGTAACGCAGTCAGTTAACAACGATGTTCAAGATGGCGGCAATGTCAGTGATGATTTTTCAAATGAGGATTCAAATCAACTTGGCTATGCTTCAAACTTCCATATCTTTGCTAATGAAGCAACCTTGAATGCTCATACGAATGGTAATATTGCTGTTGGTACTCTAAATGGTAATGTTAATTTCGGAACTAACATTCATGAAGGACATGTTGAAAAAGATATATCATATGTTCAAAATCATAATAATATTGCAAGTAGTTCCTTTGTTAATAAGAGTGAAAATAGAACTAACAAAGTTGTTTTTGGTGAAAATAATAATGTAGATGTTTCTAATCCTGATCGGACCAATGTTGATGGAACAAATATTGATCATTTGACTAAAGGTGAAACTTACCAAGATAAGAATGGCAATAAGTACATCGATTTTGATGAATACTTTAATTTTCTTGAAGGAAAATCTAATTCCTTATCAAATCAAGACCCTCAAGTAAGTATCACCAATAGCGATTTTCCTGACCAAAACCAACGTGTAATCAATTTGGAAGATTATGAACCTAATGCTAATAACCAAATTGTTATTAATCTTGACCGTGACGTTTTGACTTCAGGAACTCCTTTGACAATTGCTGGACTTTCAAAAGATTCTGGTGGGACTAATATCATCATCAACGTTGATACCAAGTGTGATGACCCTTATGATGTCACATCACAGATCAAATTGATTTATAACGATGGTACTGGTGTCGATAACGAAGAACGTCCTAACAAAGAAACTGAGTTCTTCGATGATAATCACTTGCTCTGGAACTTTTACAATAGTGAAGCTAGCGACAACTTGTACGATGGAACAGTTATCATTGATCGTCCATTCCAAGGCAGCGTTTTGGCTCCAAAAGCTACTGTAACAGTTAACCAAAACTTAGATGGTAATATCGTTGCCGATAAAGTTAACATCAACGCTGAAACTCACAGATGGGATTTCCAAGATGATTCAAACGTTGAAACTGAATTTGAAAAGCCAGTTCAAATCCCCGGTGAAGTACCCGATCAACCCGGTGAAGATGAAAATGATGGCGACAATATCGAGAATCCTGACGAAGAAGAAGTCGAAGAAGACATTGACCCAGATACTGGTGATTTAATTGAAGTTGACAGTGGTTCAGAAGGCGAAGATCCTAACGCTGGCGATGAAGACGAAAATGATAGTAACGAAAATGAAGGTACTGATGAAGATTCTGAAGACAGCACTGGTACTGAAGATAACAATTCAGAAGATAATTCTGGTTCAGAAGATAGTAATGGCGATGTAATTACTAATGGCAGTTCAGAAGGAACAAATCCAGATTTGGAAGCGGGACTTCTACCAGGAGTTGTTGGCAATAATAAGGATGAATCGCAAACACCATCTTCTTCCAACTCTGATGATGAAACTGGTTCATTGCCACAAACAGGTACTACAACTGGAATCTTAGCTACAATTGTTGGATTTATCATGGTAGCCTTTGGATTGATTTTGAAAGCTACTCGAATTACTAAAAAAGAAGATTAATTTAAAAAAATAGAACAACTAATTTTAAACGAATTAGTTGTTCTATTTTTTTTACTTTCTCTTATGCAAATTTCCTGTTAATAAGTAATTTAAGCCAGGTATTAAATTCAATATCCAGATGATAAAGATTGATAATATCAAAATAGCAAAGTAACGAATAAACGTTGCAATAATGCCTTGAATTGGTAAATGACTCATGAAAAATGGCTCAATGTACAAAATCAAAAGGTTATGAATCAAGTAAACTCCAAATACCAAGGGTGATAGGAATTCAAAAGTTTTAACCGTGAAATTATTTCTAATAGTGCTGCCCCATTTTTGTAGCAAAATGAAGGCGGGAACAGACATTATCGGGATGAAAATTGAGGTCACATAATAGCCATTATTGGCGTCGAAAATTTGAGGAACGGCTTCTGAGATAAAGTTTCCGGCAAATCCAAAAATCAAGAATACTAGAATTAACCACCAACTATTGGTTTTTTCAGCGTGCAGTCTAGTCAACACGTACCCCAGAATAAAGTAACCGGTGAAGCCACCGACTAAGAAGAAATTAGCGATGGGCGATAACTGTAAAATTGCTGCAAGATTTTTTGGCAACATGACTGCAATTGACGGCAGCAATGAACAAGTGACTAACCAAATTCCAGTTACATACAGCAACATTTCAGTTGTCGCATTTTGAACAAAGGTCTTGATAATTGGCGATAAAATATAGATTCCAATCAATGGATACATGAACCAAAGCGTTGGCGACGTTGGTTGGTGAAGCATGTTTTTAACTGATGTTAAAACGTTGTGCAACGATAATGAATGAACATAGATTCCTACGACGATTGGTGAAATAACAGACCAAAGCACGAAAGGAATGACAACGCGCGGAACCCTTTGTTTCCAAGTATAGCTAAGCGAAGTCGTCTTCTTACTGTTAAGCAGAAGCGTTCCGGAAATCATAAAGAAAAGCGGGACACTAATGTGGGCAAAATAATTCAAAATTTTGGTTATCTGCCATTGACCAGTACCAATATTTTTAGTCGTGTCAATGGCTGATGCATGAATGAAAATAACCAAGAGAATAGCAATAACACGTATAAAATCTAAATAGAAGATGCGTTGTTTTTTACTCATTAATAATTCCTCCACGAATACTCTATTAATAATAGTGGAAAACGGAATGAAAATGAAGTATTCTCGTATGATATAATGACAAAGTAAAATTATTGATTGGAAGAGTTTATTATGCGCGTAGGAGAATCTCCAGGTACGGATTTTGTTAGATATATAATTTGGATTGTATTTTCTATCGTTACCCTAATGTTAAAAAACAATGCTGCAACGCAAAAGGGATTGAATGTCCCGATAGTTATAGCTTTCTTCGTTGTAGGTATTTTTACCTTATTTCTAATGATTAGAAAATATTATCGAGAAGAGAAAACCTTTGCGGACCCAGCAGACGGCTTTGCTTATTCCTTGATATCAAATGCTGGATTAGTTAGTTTGATGATTATTTTGGTATGTTTATTGAGAATCATGGTCAGCTACTTGCAAGTAACTGGTAAAATACCAAGTTTTGAAAATGATGACGTAATTAGTTCAGACCAAAAAGTATTCGTCTTCAATATGATAGCTAACGTGTTAGTAATCTCAGTACAACAACAACTAGTACAAACAGGCTTCTTCTTTAATTATTTCTTTAGAAAAAGTTCCTCATACAGTGCAGTAATGGGAATTATCTTAAGTGGAATCGTCGGAGGCTTAATCAGCTTACCAGGATCACTAATTCAATTCTTAATGATGATGGCTCTAGGTTGGTGTTATGCCTTGACTTACTTGTACACAAAGAATGAAAAGATAGCCATTTTTGTAGGAATGGTAAGTGCAGTTGTGGGAACTATTATAATATAGAGAGTGGAGCAAGCCCGCTTAGACACCGAGGATTAAGGCAAATATCTCAGTTGGCTGCGAAGCAGGCAGCAGAGATATTAGTCTTAACCGGAAGTGTCTGGCTTGCGCAACTCGTTTAAAAATCAGAGAGTGGAGATAGGGCGTTCAGCCCACGAGGACTAAGACAATTTCACAAATGGCTTGCGTATTTTGCAAGTGATTGGTGAAATAGGCTTAGCCGCAATGGGTTGCCCTATCGTAACTCGTTTCCACTATAAAGCAGAAAAGCAAAAGCAATAAAGCAGAAAATAAAACCCCAAAAAAAGAGTCCCAATCGAAACACCCAACAAAAAAGGTGTTACCATTGGAACTCTTTTAAAATACTTATTTTTCGCTAATCAAACGAGAAGATTCATCCGCCAACAAAGGTGAAATATCTTTATCAACGCATAAAATCAAATCATGCATTGCCCGTGTGCAAATAGTGTATAAAACATCGATACTACGTTCATCAGGATAATTTTCCTTAGAAACATCATGAGCAACAACTGCATCGAATTCCAGTCCCTTGGCCAAGTAAATTGGCAAAATTAAAATTCCCTTAGGAATAGAACGGAAATCGGCATCGACTAACGTCACAATGGATTCATCGCTAAAGTGTGTATAAACTTGTTCAGCTTGTGATTCATTACGGGTCAAAATTGCTACGGTCTCATATTTTTGGTTCAATTTCTTAGCTGTCTCTTTTAGGCCTTCATAATAGTCGTCATCATCGAATATTTTAATGACTGGGTCTTCGCCTTGTCTGGAAAAGGCCTTAACATCTTCGCCATTTGGCAACAATTTTTTGGCAAAGTTAGTGATTTCCGCAGTGGAACGATAACTTTGATTCAAGGTAATCGTTGTAGTCTTTTTATTCTTGAATAATTCATTAACTTCAGTGACTAAATCGTTTCGACGATAAGAACTAGTTAAAACGTCTTGAGCTCGATCACCTAATAAAGTCATTTTGGCATTAGGGAATGAGTGAGCGATGTATTTTAATTGAGCCATCGTATAATCTTGAACTTCATCGATAAAGATATGTTGAATAGCATGATTGATGCCACTCTCTGTCACTAAATCACGTAGATATAAGATTGCGACTGAATCGCTCAAGTTTAGTTTGTGAGTTTCAATTTGGTCATCGATTGATTCAATCATTGTTTGCCAAACACTGTCAGAAACTAAAGTTTGATCCATTTGATTCAATAGATATAAGTATTCTTTATAAGGATTGAAGAAATAATTGTTGATTAAAGCGTTGTAAATTGGAGCATAACGGTCACGTAAAAATTCTTCAGCAATGATTTCACGTTGATTAGTTGATTCTTCAATGTTGTGGTCCGTGATGATTTGTTGGAAATCTTCATCAGAGAGATTATCGATTTCATCTTGGACCCAATCCTCATTGCGGTCTTCGTGAATTCGTTTTTGAAGACGTTTGATTAAAGCATTCTTCGTTCTTAAGAAACGATCAGGAATGTGATAGGCGTGATTGACATGGTCATAAATATCGGAAATCTCTTCTTTAGTAAAGAAAGGCTTGCCCTCAAAAATCACATCCTCAAAGTCCAAAGTGTGATTAGGATTGTCATTTTCCAGTTGTTCCAATTTATCCAAGAAAGCACCGCTTTCCTTGTATAAACGAATCTTGATGGTCGTTTCGGGCAGGTTGCGTTCATCTTTTTCGTAACGTTCGAATAAAGTTTCAACTTGGACTCCAGTTAAGCGCAACGAAATAAATTCATTGAGCGTGACTTGACGCATATTGCGCTCGCCTAAACTTGGTAGGACTTCAGAAATATAATTGCTGAAAAGCTTATTAGGCGAGAATAAGACGATGTTGTCAGCAGTCATCGTCGAACGGCTGTGATATAGCAAATATGCTACACGTTGCAAGATAGCAGAAGTCTTTCCGGAACCGGCAACTCCTTGTACCAGAAGGATATCGGAGCGGGTGTCACGAATGATGGTATTTTGTTCATGCTGAATTGTCGCAACAATATTTTTCATATATTCGTCGCTGTATTCGCCAAGGACAGATTGCAAGATTTCATCGCCGACAGTTTCATTGGTATCGAACATATTTTTAATTTTATTGTTGATGATTTGAAATTGACGTTTCTTCTGCAGATCAACTTCAGCTGTGCCATTAGGAGTTTTATAGTGAACCTTTCCGAGGACGCCATTGTAGTAAATCCCAGAAATAGGAGCTCGCCAATCGTAAATCAAGAATTCGCCATCGTCATCTTGAAGTGTCGAAGTTCCTATATAAAGAGTATCTTTTTGTCCATCTTCAACGATATCGATTCTTCCAAAGTAAGGCGATCCTTGAAGATTTTCTAGCTTGAGTTTATTAGAATTTAAAATATTTTCATTTTCAACAGCCAAATAGACCAATTGTTTTTGTTGTTGAACGGAAGCGTTAGTTTCCATTTGGTCATCGACTTCAGTAGTATTGACCTTAGTGTTTTCGCCGTAATTACGTTCAATTCGATTTGTTTCTTGGTGTGCTTGAGCAATGCTTTGGTCAACTCGATCGATTTTTTTATCGATTTTTTTAGCAACTGAGTCGACTCTTTGTTGTTCTTCAGCTTTTGATTGATTAATCGTCATTAAAAACTACCTCTCGTTGACAATTTGTCGTTTTTTAACTATGCTAATAGCAATTAGAGTACATTAAATCATAGTCATTTTTGAGTACTAATTCAAGTAAGTTGGTTCAGAGAATAACTTCACGGCTGAAAAAGTTATCGACCTTGTCTTAGGAAATGGGAACGGTCAGTCACCTTATAACTAAGAGTGGTAGAGTTATTCTACAAGACAGGTGGCACCACGTGCAAGCGTCCCGTTGTATTAATCTTTTTAATATGACGGAACGCTTTTTTTGTTTAAAAATGAATAGGATTTGATAAATTCAGGAGGAAAATATGAAAACAAATACAATTTTAACCGGCGATCGTCCTACCGGCAGACTTCACATTGGACATTATTTAGGTTCCTTGAAGAATCGTGTTAAATTACAAAATGAGGGTAAATACAAGATGTTTATCATGATTGCTGATATGCAAGCATTCACTGATAACGCTCGTAACCCCGAAAAGGTTCGTAACAGTTTGATTCAAGTGGCTCTAGATTACCTTTCTGTTGGTATCGACCCAAGTAAAACTAATATTTTAGTTCAATCACAAATTTCCGCATTGAATGAATTAACAATGTATTATCTTGATCTTGTATCTGTTTCCCGTTTGGAAAGAAATCCGACCGTTAAATCAGAAATCAAACAAAAGCAATTCGGACAAAGTATCCCGGCAGGATTCTTAACTTATCCAGTTAGCCAAGCAGCTGATATTACAGCATTTAAAGCTGATACAGTCCCAGTTGGCGATGACCAAGAACCAATGATCGAACAAACTCGTGAAATCGTTAGAACCTTCAATAACACTTATAACGTCGATACATTAGTTGAACCCAAGGGCGTTTTCCCACCAAAGGGTCAAGGCAGACTTCCTGGTATCGATGGCAATGCTAAGATGAGCAAGTCATTGGGCAATTGTATTTACTTGTCAGATTCAGCTGATGAAGTTACGAAGAAAGTTATGTCCATGTACACCGACCCAGATCATATTCACGTACAAGATCCTGGTAAAATTGAAGGAAATACTGTCTTCACTTACCTTGATGCTTTTGCGACTGATACGCAAAAAGTAGCTGAACTCAAAGAACAATATCAAGCTGGTGGTCTTGGGGATGTCAAAGTAAAACGTTACTTGAATGATGTTTTACAAGAAATTCTTGAACCCATCCGTAATCGTCGTGCTGAATACGAAAAAGATATTCCTGGCGTTTACGATATTCTTAAAAAAGGTAGCGATGCCGCAAATTTGGTTGCTAACCAAACTTTATCTGAAGTAAGAAAAGCCATCGGTGTTAACTACTTTGACTAATTTCTGAAAAAATGAAAGACGTTTTCATGAAAATATGTTATGCATAACTCTTGATTTCTTCAAGAGTTGGGTATAACATATTTTTTGTTCTAAAAAAGAAAAAGTTTTTTTGTAAAAAATGAGGTTGAGGTATGGACGAATATAATTTAATTGGTTTTGTCATGAAATACATGACATTGAACAAGAGAATTGCAGCAAAATATTTACGGAATGAACATCTGAATGCTTTTGAAAGTGTTTTGCTGACAATCGTCTACCGAGAAAAGCAATATAGTCAAGACAAAATCGGTGAGAAGACTTTGTTTGATGGTGCTAGTATTGCTCGCTCATTAAAAAAACTTGAAGATCGCGGATTTATAACCCGAGAGGCGGATCCAAACAATGGCCGGAAGAAGATTGTTTATATCACTAGCGATGGGGAGAAACTTTATGAGCAAATTAGTGAGGCTTTTCATGATATAAATGATACAGTCTTTGACGGTATAACTTCTGAAGAACAGAAACAACTGGAAAATGTTTTGTCGAAACTCTACAAGAATTTAGACAAGATTGAAATATTTTCCAAATAAATAGAGAAGAGGATTTTTATTATTATGGCAAATAATGATAAAGGAATATTGGATGCCCACGGGAAACCATTTAACCGTAATCTTTTGGTTTTGGTTCTTCTAGTAGGTACTTTTTGTACGGTCTTAAACGGTACAATTTTGACAACAGCATTCCCAACATTGATGAAAGAATTCAATGTTACGACTTCAGATGTTCAGTGGTTGACGACTGGATTTCTATTAGTTAACGGAATTATGATTCCTGTTACTGCTTGGTTAAGTAACAACTTTAGTACAAAAATTTTGTATATTATCGCAATGTCGACTTTCTTAGTCGGAACGATTATGTGTTTCACAGCTCCAACATTTTGGATGATCTTAGCAGGTCGTTTGATTCAAGCCGTTGGTGTTGGTATCACAATGCCACTTATGCAGATGGTTATGCTTTCAGTCTTTCCACCTAACAAACGTGGTGCTGCCATGGGTCTTGGTGGATTAGTTATTGGACTTGCTCCTGCTATCGGACCTACACTTTCAGGTTTTATCATTGATAACTTTACATGGAGAGATCTTTTCGGGATGATCATTCCTATCGTTGTTATCGTTTTGATTTTAGCCTTTATTTTCATGCGTCCAGTTATTCAAACGCATCGTTCAAAACTAGATGTTTTGTCCTTGATTGAATCAACAGTTGGATTTGGTGCTATTTTATATGGTTTCTCATCTGTTGGTAATGACGGTTGGGGTTCAGCAACTGTTATCGTTTCAATCATTGTCGGAATAATTTTCATTGTATTATTTGGTTTTCGTCAATTACACATGGAAACTCCATTCTTGGAATTACGTGTTTTCAAAGAAAAGAAATTTGCTACTGCCGCAGCCTTGTCATCAGTTACTAACATGGCCATGATCGGTGTTGAAATGGTTCTACCACTTTATCTACAAATCGTTAAAGGGATGTCAGCATTCCACTCAGGTTTAACTTTGCTACCTGGTGCTTTGATGATGGGTATTATGAGTCCAATCACAGGTAATGCCTTTGATAAGTTTGGACCAAAAGATTTGGTACGTATGGGTATGTTCTTGTTAACTGCTGGTACGATTCCATTCTTCTTCCTAACACAAGAAACACCTGTTATCGATATCGTAATTCTTTACATGATTCGTATGTTTGGTATTTCAATGGTTATGATGCCTGCTACTACTGATGGTATGAATGCTTTGCCATTCGACTTGATGAGTCACGGTACAGCCGTTAATAATACTGTTAGACAAGTCTTCAGTTCAATGGGTACTGCTATTTTGATCAGTGTCTTGACTAACGTTACAAATAACGTTCAACCTTCAAAGACTATGCTTTCTCAAGCACCTTTGAAGTATCAAGATAACTTTATGAGTGCTACTTTGTCCGGATATCACGCAGCCTTTGCTGTTGCCGTCTTATTCTGTTTAATCGGTTTTGCTATCAGTTTCACAGTTACAAACCGTAAGAAGTCTAATCAAGATGTTGATATGGCTCAACTAAAGAATACAAAATTGGCAGGTGAAGAATAATGATAATTATTTCCATTATAATTTTTGCAGTTCTAGGTTATTACTTCGCTGTCTTTTTGAAGAATAAAAAAGTTGGTTACACTTTATCATTGATTTCCATCGTTTTATTCATTTGTAGTTTGGTTCTTTTGATTTCCAATGAACACAATCATCTGGGTATGGAACAAAAGACTGACCAAAAAGTTTACCAAGTTCAATCAGTTCAAAAGGGTTCAAATCTGCTTTTGAGAAAAGATTTAGGTACTAGCGGCAAAGAAAATGTTTACGTTTATCGTACTCCAGAAACTGCTAATGCTAAGAAACCTAAGACTACTAAAGCCGATCTTGACGTAAAAAATGTTGTTAAAACTGGTAATTATGATAATGCCACTTTAACTCAGAAGACGACTCGTTGGGTCTATAAGAATGGCTTCTACTCATTCTTGTTTGGTATTGAAGGCAACAATAAAGAATTTATCAAGCAAACTAATACTTTCAAAGTTGGCAATGACTGGCTAGTACTTTCAACCACTCAAGCAAAACAACTTCAAAAGAAAATGAAGAGTAAGTCATTCAAGAAACAAATGAAACAAGAAGGGGAAGCTTACGTTAAAAAGGCAATCGCCGGAGCAATGCAAGCAAATCCACAAATGACTTCAGCTCAACAAAAGAAAGTTGCTAAACAAGCACAAAAAGACTTTCAAGCTGAGGCACAAGCTAAGTTAGTTAAAGAAATTCAAAATCAAAAATAATTAATTAAGCGTAAAAACTAATCCTAGTGGCCGTTTTGGTTACTAGGATTTTTTTATGCAAGAAATTAGTTAGTTTCTGTTAATCTATAATAGATTGAATAAATTAGATAAAAAATTGAGGAGGAAAATATGAAGCAGATTGTGACGGGAATCGTAGCTCACGTTGATGCCGGTAAGACGACGCTTTCGGAAGCTTTGTTATACGAAGCGGGCGGTTTGAGAAAGTTAGGCCGTGTCGACAAAGGTAGTGCTTTTTTAGATTCGGACGATTTAGAGAAAAAACGTGGCATTACGATTTTTTCCCATCAAGCTAACCTCCAGTATCAAGATTTTAAAATGACGCTGTTAGATACCCCAGGACACGTGGACTTTGCGACACAAACTGAGCAAGTTTTGAGTGTTTTAGATTATGCCATTCTAGTTATTTCCGCAACAGATGGCATCCAAGGCTATACCAGAACTTTGTGGCATTTGTTGCAGCAATATCAAATACCGACCTTTATTTTTATCAATAAGACCGATGCTTTAGGCGTCGATAAGAAAAAAGTTCTAAAGCAATTGCAGACGGAACTATCTGGTGGCTGTATTGCTTTTGGAACAATTTCCAGCGAAACCTATGAAGAGATTGCGATGCAAGATGATACTGTCTTAGAACAATTTTTGGAGTCAGAGACAGTTTCAAAAGAAACCATTTTAAAAATGATTCAAGAGCGTCAAGTTTTCCCATGTTACTTTGGATCAGCTTTGAAATTATCAGGTATAACTGAATTCTTGGACGGGTTCAAAGAGTGGACTAAGGAGCGTTCTTTTGCAAGTGAATTTGGCGCTCGAGTTTTCAAAGTGTCACACGATGAGGGTGAGAGATTAACTTGGGTCAGAGTTCTTGGGGGAACTTTGCACAACAAGTCCGTCTTGTTAAATGATGAGAAGGCTAATCAATTACGGGTCTACAATGGTTCTAAATTTGAATTACGACAAGAAATTCCAGCTGGTGGAGTTTGTGCAATTACAGGCTTAGATTCAGCCCATCCCGGGATGGGATTAGGTCAAGTGAACGATGTTTTGAAGCCAACCATTCAACCAGTTTTAAATTACTCATTGAATCCAAATGGCAATGATATCCATGCTTGTTTAAATGCTTTAAAACAATTGGAAGAAGAAGACCCACAATTGCATGTCACGTGGTCCAATCATCTCCAAGAAATCCATGTTCAAATCATGGGTGAAGTTCAATTAGAAGTTTTGCAACAAATTTTAGAGCAACGTTTTGATTTAAAGGTAGATTTTGATCAGGGGAATGTCCTTTATAAAGAAACCATTACTGAAGAAATTGAAGGGGTAGGACATTTTGAACCTTTACGTCACTACGCTGAAGTCCATCTTTTAATGCAACCAGCACCTAGAGGCAGCGGCTTAACTTATGATTCCCAGTTGAGTTTAGATATTATGCCGCAAAATTGGCAACACCAAATCCAAACGAGTTTCTTTGCTAAAGAACATTTGGGAGTTTTAACAGGTTCACCAATCACTGATATGAAAATAACTTTAGTTAATGGCAAAGGTAGTATCGTTCATTCTGTTGGTGGCGATTTTCGTGAAGCTACTTGGCGAGCAATCAGGCAAGGCTTGATGATGGCAAAACAAGAAGATGCTTGTCAGTTGTTAGAGCCATGGTATCGGTTCCGTTTGGAGATTCCACAGGAACAAGTCGGTAAAGCGATGAATGATATTCAAAAAATGGATGGCAAATTTGATGCTCCTCAAATAAATGACAGCAATAGTTTGACGCTGCTCAGTGGAGTTGCTCCAGTTTCATCGATGCAAGGTTATGCTAAAGAGGTCAGTGCCTATACTCATGGGCAAGGCAATTTAGAATGTATCGTTGACGGATATCGACCTTGTCACAACGAAGCAGAAGTTGTTGAAAAAAGGCAGTATCAACCAGTTTCTGATCTTGAAAACACGCCCGACTCAGTCTTTTGTGCACATGGAGCCGGTTATCCGGTGGCTTGGGATAAAGTTCCTGGTACTATGCATTTGCCTTATTCAAAATAAAAAAGTTTTTCTAAGCTAATTACTAGTATTTCGATATAATTGCACGGATAATTATTAATTGAAGAATAGGGGGTGTAAGTATGGAAAAAATATTCGAAGTACGCAACCTTTTTTATCAAGTTGGTGATACTAAGATTTTAAAAGACATTAATCTAGATATAAAAAAGGGCCAATACTTAACAGTTGTTGGCCCTTCAGGTAGTGGTAAAAGTACTTTGATGAGAATTTTGGCATCAATGTTAAGCTCCACTTCTGGAGAAGTTAAATTCGATGGCGAACCAATTGAAACTTATGAGCCGATTCAATATCGACAACGTGTTTCTTATGCCTTTCAGCAACCAACTTTATTTGGAAAAACAGTTCGAGACAACTTAAAATTTCCTTTCGAAGTTAGAAAAAAAGAGTTCGATGAATCAAAAGCCATTGAGTATTTACAAATGGTCAATTTGAGTGCCGATTATATCGATAAGAGCGTCAATGATGTTTCTGGTGGTGAAAAACAGCGGGTGGCTTTATTGCGCAATCTCTTGTTTCCACCGGAAGTCTTGATAACTGATGAAGTAACAGCCGGTTTGGATGCTGAAAATAAAGATATCGTTCATAAAATATTGAGTGAATTCAATCAACAAGGCTTAACTATTCTGCGTGTGACCCATGATGAATCAGAAATTGAAGACTCTGTGGATAAGATAAAAATCAGGAATGGGGAGATTGAAGATGACTAACTTAACAGTTTCTAATTCGACTTTAGCTTTAGGATTCGTTTTAGTTTTAGTAGCGCTAGTCATTGGCTACATTGAAAAATTACATATTAATAAAGATATTTTGGTTGGAGTAGTTCGAGCAATCATCCAGTTGTCAGTAGTTGGATACATTTTGAAGTTCGTTATCAAGGCCAACGATAACTGGCTGACTTTTGCCTGCTTCGTTATCATCGTTATCAATGCCTCGTGGAATGCAGGTAAGCGTGGCAATGGAATTCCAAAGGCTTTTCAGTCGTCATTATTAGCGATTTTTATCGGAACGACGATTACTTTAGGAACCTTAGTTTTGACTGGTTCAATCAAGTTTGTGCCTGAACAAGTCGTACCTGTCACGGGAATGATTGCCAGCAATATTATGGTGGCAATTGGTCTATGCTATCGTAATATGATGCAAACTTTTTCTGATCGTCATCAACAAGTCTTGGAGAAATTAGCTTTGGGCGCTGATATTAAAATGGCGTCACTCGATATTTTACAAGATAGTATTAAAAGTGGAATGCAACCGACAATCGATTCAATTAAGACGTTAGGCTTGGTTAGTTTACCGGGAATGATGTCAGGGTTGATTTTTGCTGGAGTTGACCCAGTTAAGGCGATTAAATATCAAATTATGGTCACATTTATGCTGTTAGCTTCGACAGGAATTGGTTCAATAATTTCTTGTTATTTGGGATATAAACAATTCTTTAATGATAGAAAACAGTTAAATAATGAACTAATTTCGTAGCTTTCTTCAAATAGACCTACTATGTGGGTCTGTTTTTTTATATAATTGGTACAATGGGATGTGATGTAAATTTGAAGTTAGCAGTTATCGAAATCGGATCTAACTCCATTAGAACATCAGTGTATAAGTCTTCAAAAAGAAATCGTTTTAAAACTTTGGATCGTTGGCGAGAGCCTATTAGATTAGGTAAATCGATTGCTCAGAGTCGATTATTGACTAACGATCAGATTGAAGAAACAATTGATGTTCTAAAGAAATTTCAAGATAGAATTGACAGATACCACGTGAATCGTATCAGTTTGATTGCAACGGCAGCAGTAAGAATGGCCAAGAATCAAGAGCAACTGATTTTTGCCGTTTTAAAAGAGACTGGCTTGCAATTAAAAATAATCAATGAAGAAGAAGAAGCTTACTTTGATTATGTTGCTGTTAGAAGCACGATGCGAATCAAAGATGCCTTGATTGTCGATGTTGGTGGCGGAAGCAGCGAAATCAGTTTGGCAAAAAAAGGTCGCCTAAAACATGGCCTCAGTATACCGATTGGTGCCATTTCAATTTCTGACTTGTATTTAGCGAGTGATCCAATCAAAAAAAATCAGTTACAAAAAGCAAGAAACGATATTAATCGTCGCTTAGAAGACTTGCACTGGATGAGTTCTCAAGCCACTTTTGTAGGACTAGGAGGAACTCTTCGAGCCGTCACTAGTATTTTGAATCGTGAAGGTAAGAATAAAAAAACTTTGCATAATTCTGTTATTTCGTGCGATCAAGTCAATGAGTTATTTGATCAATTAATTCATGCTTCGTTAGAAGAACGGAGTCAAATCAAGGAATTAAGCGATGGCAGATACGAAGTTATTTTAGGTGGTATTTTAATCATCTCGGAAATTATTAAAAAAACCCCCTCTAAGGAAATTCGTTTTTCGAACTTCGGCGTTAGAGAAGGTTATGTTTTTGATTATTTTCATAAAATGAATCTTCAGGATCGAGAATAACTAAGCTCGACTTGGAAGAATCTTCTTAGCACGAGCTAAAATGTGTCCTTCCATCTTGTGCAGTAATTCATTCATCCAATAACCATTTTCCAAATCAAGATTGTCATCCAAAGCAAACACGTGTAAAACATAATCATGTGTTTGGTCTGGTGGATTAGGTCCATTGTAACCGATGGCCAAGTCTTTAGTGTCATCTAGTAATGGACTAGCAGAACTGTTCTTTCCTTGAACTACAGGACTTGTTGCAGTTTGACTAAAGTTTTCAGGAATACTTACTTGAGAACTTGGAATATTAGCTGCAGTCCAGTGAATCCATTCAAAACCACAAACGGGGATTGAATCAGGATCAGTAAAGGTCAAAGCAATAGTCTTTGCGTCTGCTGGAATATCTGATAACTTTATTGGGAAACTGATCGTTGGTTTCCCATTTTTTATGTTTTCAGCAGGAGCGTATTTACCATATTTATCTGGTAGTAAATTGTTTGGTAAATCAACATTTATTTCCATACAAAAATCTCCTTTATATGAGGTGTTAATAATGAAACAATTAAATAGTAATGAACTATCCAACCATATTGTAGAACAGGTCGAAAAGATTGAACAACAATATAATAAAAAGATTGAACTATATTCTGACTATAAGGATCAAGACTTTTTAACGCTTGATCAAGCCAGTCATGAAATAAAAGACGATATTATTAAAGTCGTTATTACCAATGAAAAATTCAGCGATTTCGTTCTATCGCACGAATTGCACCATATTGAACTGGAATTGTCTGATGAACCAAGTATCTCATGTGCTGTTACTTCTGGTAAGCCAGATAATGATGGTCGTATTCTAGCTATCGCTAATTCGGTTTTTGAAACTTTAGAACATGTCATCGTTGCTAAACGCCAGCAAGAAGACGGTACTTATACAGATGAAATTAAAACTGAATATTTGAAGGGGGTTGAATCTGCCCTCCATCCCAATGTAGAATTAGACCTTGCTAACATGCGTTTTTATCGAACATTAATTATGTTTGACGGTATTATCTTTGGTGAACACAGTCGTGACGATGATTGGAAGAATGAATTTCCAACATCTTTCAAGTATGCAAGTAAATTAGTTGAGATTGCGGAGGGAAATGATTTAACCGTTCCATTCCAATTTAGACGTGCTTTGGTTAACGGCTTAGATGAATATAATGAAATTATTCTTTCTAATGGTTATGAGGGCTTGCACTGTCATGAATTCTTGAATATCACGCCAATCGTTTCGAAACGTCAATTGCGTTTGTCCTTGAATCAAGTTTTTCAAATCAAACATTCTGCCTTTAAGAATCGTGCCACAGGTAGAGATGCTTTTGCTTTGATAGCTATCAATGATGGTCAAAGCGTGGCTACTTTGAATTTAGACCCTAAGAAAGTAACCCCAGAATTTTACAAAGCTTTTTATCAATACAAAATTGAAGAAGTGTTTGAAAAAGAGGGTATCAAATACTTGATCAGATAGAGGGTAATATGAATGTCCGATAAAATCGAAGAGTTAAAAGAATTGTTAGCACAAGCTAAGTTTGTGACTTTTCTAACTGGTGCTGGCGTATCCGTGCCATCAGGAATTCCTGATTATCGTTCAAAAAATGGACTCTATAAAAGAAAGAAATACAACTTTCCACCTGAATACATGTTGAGTCACGACAATTTAGTTGAACATCCCGATGTTTTTCATGATTTCGTGGTTCAAAATATGTACTTTCCAGATGCCAAGCCTAATATCATTCATCAAAAGATGGCTGAAATCAGCAATCAAAAAGGTGCAATCGTAACCCAAAATGTTGATAAGTTGCACACTAAAGCTGGAGCTAAGAATGTCGTGGAATTCCATGGCAATTTATACGATAATATTCATTGCTTAACTTGTGGCAAAGAGTTTCCTTATCAAACTTACTTAAAAGATTTCAGACATCATGAAGATAATGGTATCATTCGTCCTGGGACAACCGTCCTTTATGGCGAAAACATTAATCCGGTTAACTTCCAAAATGCTGCTCTAATGGTTCAAAAAGCTGACCTATTAGTTGTAGTTGGAACCAGCTTCAAAGTATATCCATTTGCAGGATTGCTTGAATATAGTTCTTCTAAAGCTAAGTTAGTAGTCATTAATAAGGAAGATTTAAACATTGATTCATCAATCTTAGCAATTGATGACGATGCAACGAACGTTTTTTCACAAATATAAAAAAATGCTATACTTAATATCAATTTGAGAGCGGTGGAGGCTAATATATTGACTCAAAACAAAAAGACTTTTTACATAACAACGCCCATTTATTATCCATCAGGTAAATTAACAATTGGGAATTCATATACTACGATTGCAGCGGACACTTTGGCTCGTTACAAGCGTAATGAAGGCTATGACGTTTTCTTCTTAACAGGAACTGACGAACATGGTCTAAAAATCGAACAAAAAGCCGAAGAAAAACACATGCAACCACAGGAATACGTGGACATGATGGCTAAAGGCATCAAAGAACTATGGAAGAAACTAGATATTTCAAATGATAAATTCATCAGAACAACTGACGAATATCACGTTAAGGCAGTTCAAAGAATTATTGAACGCTTAATTAAACAAGGCGATATTTATCTAGGCGAATATTCAGGCTGGTATTCAGTTGATGATGAAGAATACTTCACTGAATCCCAACTAGCTGAAGTATTCCATGATGATAATGGCAAAGTTATTGGTGGTAAGGCTCCTTCAGGACACGAAGTCCAATTAGTTAAAGAGCCATGCTACTTCTTTAAGATGAGTAAATATGCTGATCGTTTGTTGCAATATTACAAGGACAATCCAACCTTCATCGAACCAGAAATTCGTAAAAATGAAATGATCAATAACTTTATCAAACCAGGTCTTGAAGACTTGGCTATTTCACGAACAAGTTTTAACTGGGGTGTAAAAATCCCTAGCAATCCTGAACACGTTGTCTACGTTTGGGTCGATGCTTTGTTGAACTATATTACAGCCCTCGGCTATGAAAGCGACGACGATTCACTCTTCAAGAAGTACTGGCCAGCTAATGTTCAATTCGTTGGTAAGGAAATCGTTCGTTTCCACACTATTTATTGGCCAATTATTTTGATGGCTCTAGGAATTGATTTGCCTAAGCAAGTCTTTGGTCACGGCTGGTTATTGATGAAAGACGGAAAGATGTCTAAATCAAAGGGTAATGTCGTTTATCCAGAAATGTTAGTTTCTCGATACGGTCTAGATTCACTTCGTTACTACTTAATGCGTGCAATGCCATTTGGCAATGATGGGGTCTTCACTCCAGAAGATTATATCGACAAAATCAATTATGATTTAGCTAATGACCTTGGAAATCTTTTGAACAGAACAGTTTCAATGATTAACAAGTATGATGATGGCAAGATTGTTTCAATTGAAACGGTCACAGATTTAGATAAAAATCTTGAACAAGCTTACTCTGATACTTTGGCTGATTATCGTACGCATATGGACAAATTTGAATTCCCTGAAGCACTTGCTAGCGTTTGGTCATTTATCGGTCGTGCCAATAAATATATCGATGAGACACAACCTTGGGTTCTTGCAAAAGATGATGCTAAAAAAGCTGAATTACAAGCTGTCTTGGGTCATTTAGCAGAATCATTACGTTTGATTGCACTTTTGATCAGTCCGGTTATGACGCAAGCTCCAGTGAAGATGTTTAGCCAATTGGGCCTTGATTATGATAATGACAAGTCGCTTGATTTTGGCGATACAGTTGTTGGTAAAACTGTCACTGCTAAACCAGAACCAATCTTCCCACGTCTTGATGCGAAAGAAGAAATTGATTACATCAAAGGCAAAATGGCTGAAGAGCAAGCTAAGCATGGTGCTGGCAAGTTGAGTAAATCAGCACAGGCTAAGGCAAAAGCTCAAGCAGATAACGATGATGACTTCCCTAAGGAAATCGAATTCGACGACTTTGCCAAAGTTAAGATGGTCGTAACAGAAATCTTGGACGTGAAACCAGTAGAAAATTCCAACAAGTTATTGCAATTCAAACTGGATGATGGTTCAGGAGTCGATCGTCAAATTCTTTCAGGGATGCACAAATTCTATCCTAATTACAAAGAATTGATTGGTAAAAAAGTCTTGGCTGTCGTTAACCTCAAGCCACGTCGTATGGTTGGCGAATGGAGCAATGGCATGTTGTTATCCACTGAAAAAGGTGACGAAGTTAAACTTGCAATCGTTGACGATTCACATAAAAATGGAGCAATTTTAGGATAATGAAAATATTTGATACGCACACGCATTTAAATGACAAAGCGTTTGCTGGCAAAACACAACAGTTTATCGACAATGCTAAGGAATTAGATGTCGTGGAAATGGCAATCATTGGGTCGAATGAAGAATTCAACATTGAAGCCAT
Organism: Companilactobacillus halodurans; assembly: GCF_009600995.1. NCBI lineage: Bacteria > Bacillati > Bacillota > Bacilli > Lactobacillales > Lactobacillaceae > Companilactobacillus > Companilactobacillus halodurans. Next base: position 19,830 of record NZ_VDFO01000041.1, read on the forward strand.
TCGTCTAGCTCAAAATTATCAACCATTGCACGCTGTTGTCGGTTGGCATCCTGAATTTTCTGAAGAATACAACGAAGAACAATTAGTTAACCAAATAAAGTTGCCCGAAGTTGTTGGAATCGGAGAAATCGGCTTGGATTATCATTTTGAAGAGGACCCTGATCCTAAGATTCAACAAAAAGTTTTGATTCAACAATTAGACATTGCTAAACAATACAACATGCCTGTTTCAATCCATTGTCGTGACGCCTTTCCTGACATGTATCAGATTTTAAAAAATCATGACTTGTCAAAATCAGGTATCATCATGCACAGTTTCAATGGGGATGAAAAATGGCTCAATAAGTTCTTAGATTTAGGATTGTGGATATCATATAGTGGAGTCGTTTCATTTAAGAATGCTCCTGAAGTCCACGATTCTGCTAAAAAGACGCCATTAGATCGTTTATTAGTGGAAACTGATGCACCATATTTGACCCCTGAACCTTATCGAGGTCATTCCAATCAACCGGCTTATACGAGATATGTGGTCGATGCGATTGCTAAATATAAAGACATTGCACCCAGTGAAGTTGCTGAACATACTTTCAACAATGCTCACCAAGTGTATAATCTATAATTATGACAAAAATAAAAGAGATTATTGTAGTTGAGGGCAAGTCGGATACGAATCGTTTAAAAGATTGTTTCGGCGATGATGTTGATACGATTGAAACGACTGGGTCAGCTCTTAACGAAAAGACGATTAAGCAAATAAAAATTGCTCAAAAAAAACGGGGCGTAATTATTTTTACTGACCCCGATTTTAATGGAAATAGATTAAGAACAATCATTCAAAAAGCAGTTCCCGATGCTAAACAAGCTTTTCTTCCGCGAAGTAAAGCAGTTCCTAAACATAGCGATGGCAGTTTAGGAATCGAACATGCCAGAGATGAGGATATCAAAGCTGCTTTAAAGGCCGTCTATACAGCCAGCAGCAGCGATTTTCAAAAGTATGATCATGCAGATATGGTCAACTTAGGTCTTGTAGGCGAAGCCGATTCGCAACAGAAACGATTGTTCGTTGGTTCAGAATTAAAGATTGGTTATACTAATGCTAAGCAGTTTTTAAATCGACTAAATATGTTTCAAGTAGCACCTAAAGATTTGGTAGCTGCGGTTAAAAATTTTGATGAAGGAAGTACTCATGACACAAAATAGATTAAGTATTGCTGATCCTATTCGCACAAATGATATTATGCGTAAGTACAAATTACGTGCAAAGAAAAGTTTAGGACAAAATTTCTTAACCAATGAAAAAGTTTTAGACGATATTGTCGATGCTAGTGGTTTAAAAAAAGATGAAATAGCAATTGAAATTGGACCAGGAATCGGAGCATTAACTGAAAAGTTAGCTGAGGTTTCTGAGAAAGTTTTTGCTTTTGAAATCGACGAATCATTGATGCCAGTTTTAGCAGATACCTTGCAATATTACGATAATATTGAAGTTATCAATCAAGATATCTTAAAAGTTGACTTAGATGAGTTCGTTAAGGAAAAACATTTAGAGGGCAAAACAATTAAAGTCGTTGCTAACTTGCCTTATTACATTACGACACCAATCATGTTGAATTTGATCAATAGCGATTATCCATTCCAATCATTAGTTTTGATGATGCAAAAAGAGGTAGCTCAAAGGGTTACCGCTAATCCGGGGCATCGTGAATATGGCTCATTGACCATAGCAGTGCAAACGCAAATGAAGGCTAGAATCGACCGAATCGTTGGAAAAAATTCGTTTATTCCTCGACCTAAAGTTGATTCGGCGGTTGCAGTTTTAGACCGTTTGCCAAAAGATCAAATCGGTATCGAAGATCCTGAATTCTTCAATAAATTAGTTCGTTCTTCTTTCATGCAAAAGCGTAAAAGTTTAATGAACAATTTATTGAACTGGCTTGGTCGAACTGATGAAAATCGTGAAAGAATAAAAGATGTTTTTGAAAAATGTGGTATTGCTGAGAATGCCCGTGGCGAACAAGTTTCCATCGAACAATTTAAGCAGATGGCTGTTGAATTCAACAAAAAATAGATTACAGTTGTATTATATTGTTGAAATTTTCAATAAAACGTGGTAAAATTTCATTCCTAAGGAGTGATTATTATAATGCCAACATCATTGAAGACAATTAAGAGTCGTTTGGATTCACACTTAGGTGAGAATTTGACTATTGTTGCACAAGCAGGTCGTAAAAAGGTTGTTCGTCGTCGAGGAACTTTGTCAGAAACATTCCATTCAGTTTTTGTCGTAGATTTAGATCAAAATGAAAATTCATTTGAAAGAGTTTCTTACAGCTATGCTGATTTATTAACAAAATCAATTGATATCCATTTCGATAGTGAAGAACCAGCTGACACCGATGTTGAAGCTGAAACTGAATAATAAGAGTTCACTAGTAAAGGGTTTGAACAAATAGTTCAACCCTTTTTTTGCGTGTGAGGGAAAAAACTACCAGAAAAATTATAAAGTTAAGAGATTGATACGATTTCATTTGAAAAAAACATGAATTGTTCATTGTTTTGCTTTATAATTTTGTAGGAAGATATGTTTTAGGAGAAAAAAAGATGAAAACACGAAGAAGCGAACGTTTGATTGACATGACTCGCTATTTATTGGAGCGACCACACACCTTGATTTCATTGGCATTTTTTGCTGATCGTTACGAATCGGCCAAGTCGTCAATTTCTGAGGATTTAGGAATTCTACGGAGAACTTTTATGATCAGAGGGATCGGAGTTTTGGAGACTCTGCCAGGAGCAGGTGGTGGAGTTATCTTTACACCGGGGATTTCAAAAAAGGAAGCTACTGAATTTGTTGAGGAAACATCTAAAAGATTGGTTGAACCTAATCGAATCTTGCCAGGTGGCTATTTGTATTTGACTGATTTATTGGCTGATCCTGAGTTATTGAGAACTGTTGGTCGAATGATTGCTACACAATATTCACAAAGTTCAATTGATGTCGTTATGACGGTGGCTACTAAGGGTATACCAATTGCTCAAAGCGTGGCCAATTTCTTGAATATTCCCTTTGTTATCGTTCGTCGCGATTCTAAGATTACTGAAGGTTCGACCATTAGCGTCAACTATGCTTCAGGCTCTTCAGATCGTGTTGAAAAAATGGAATTATCAAAACGTAGTTTGGATGAAGGCTCACGAGTATTAGTTGTCGATGACTTCATGAAAGGCGGTGGCACTATCAATGGCTTGCAAAGTTTGATTTCTGAATTCAATGCCATTTTTGTTGGTGCAACTGTTTTTGCTGAGAATATTAATATTAATAGTCAATTTAGTGATGCCGAAATTACTTCGATTTTTAAAGTAACTAAAATTGATACAAAGAACCGAATTTTAAATGTTGAACCAGGTAATTATTTAACTAATACCGATTTCAGCTATTTTGAATAAATTCTTGATTGAGCAGTCATATATAATAATGCTATTATATATAAGGATATTTGAATGACTGAAGGGAGTTTCTGATGTCGAATCGTTATGTAATAATTCTTGCAGCTGGAAAAGGTACAAGAATGAAATCCAGATTGTACAAGGTATTGCATCCAGTAGCTGGAAAAGCTATGGTTGATCACGTTCTAACTCAAGTAGAAAAAATTAAACCAGACTTAGTCGAAACTATTATTGGTAATGGCGCAGATAAAGTTAAGGATTTGCTTGGCGACAGAACTAATTATGCTTTGCAATCTGAACAGTTAGGTACAGGTCATGCTGTATTACAAGCTGAAAAAGATTTAGGTAACAAAGAAGGTATAACATTAGTTGTTACTGGTGATACACCATTGTTCACTGCTGATACTTTTGAAAAATTATTGGACTATCATGAAAAAGAAGAAGCAGCGGTAACTATTTTGACAGCTCATGCGCAAAATCCATTTGGTTACGGTCGTATCGTCCGTGACGGCAATGGTAATGTCGAAAGAATCGTTGAACAAAAAGACGCTTCACGAAGCGAACAAGAAATTCAGGAAATTAATACTGGTGTCTTGTGCTTCGATAATCAATTGTTATTTGAAAACTTGCACAAAGTTAATAATGACAACGCTCAAGGTGAATATTACTTACCAGATGTAATCTCACTATTAAAGGAACAAGGTAAGAAAGTTTCAGCTTATCAAATGGCTGACTTAAGCGAATCATTAGGTGTTAATGACCGCGTTGCTTTGTCTCAAGCTGAAAAACTTATGCAAAGAAGAATCAATGAAGCGCACATGCGTGACGGCGTTACAATTGTTGATCCTGACAATACTTACATCGACGTGGATGTAAAAATTGGCAACGATACCGTCATTGAGCCAAATGTAAAGATTTTTGGCAAGACTTCAATTGGTTCTGAATGTGTTATTGGATCAGGTTCTCGTATTTCTGATTCTGAAATTCAGGATAATGTTGAAGTTATCAGTTCCACAATTGAAAGCGCCGTTATGCACAAGGGTAGCAATATCGGTCCTAATTCTCATTTGAGACCTAAGGCTGAAATTGGTCGCGATGTGCATGTTGGTAACTTTTGTGAAATTAAAAATGCTAAAATCGGTGATAGAACTAAAGTAGGTCACTTGACTTATGTTGGCGATGCTACTTTAGGTACTGATATCAACGTTGGCTGTGGAGTTGTCTTTGTCAACTATGATGGTGTGAAGAAGTGGCATTCTACGATTGGCGACCACTCATTTATCGGTAGCAATTCAAATATTATTGCTCCTGTTGAAATGGCTGACCACTCATTTATTGCTGCGGGTTCAACTATTACAAAGGATATTCCTAAGCATGCAATGGCGATTGCACGTCAAAGACAAACTAACAAAGAAGATTTTTGGAACAGATTACCATTATCAAATAGTGAAGAATGGAAATAAGGGTGAATAATTAAATGTCATATCAAAATAACGAACGACCAATGAAGATTTTTGCATTGAATTCTAACAAACCTTTAGCAGAAAAAATTGCTAAGGAAGTCGGAGTACCACTTGGTAAATCATCAGTTACACGTTTCAGTGATGGTGAAATCCAAATCAATATCGAAGAAAGTATCCGTGGTTCTGAAGTATTCTTGATTCAATCAACTTCAGCTCCAGTTAACGATAACTTGATGGAATTATTGATTATGGTTGATGCTTTAAGAAGAGCTTCAGCTAATGTTATCAATGTTGTAATTCCATATTATGGATATGCAAGACAAGACCGTAAATCACGTTCACGTGAACCTATTACAGCTAAATTAGTTGCTAATATGTTAGAACGTGCCGGAGTTGACCGTGTCCTTGCCTTGGATCTTCACGCTGCACAAATCCAAGGATTCTTTGATATTCCAGTTGATCACTTGATGGGTGCTCCATTATTAGCTGATTACTTCTTAACAAATCATCTAGAAGATGACGCTGTTGTTGTATCACCTGATCATGGTGGTGTTACACGTGCTAGAAAACTTGCTGAATTTTTGAAGACGCCAATTGCTATTATTGATAAGAGAAGACCACGTGCAAACGTAGCCGAAGTTATGAATATTATTGGTAGTGTTAAAGGCAAACGTGCCATTATCATCGATGATATGATCGATACTGCCGGTACAATTTCATTAGCATCTCAAGCACTTATCGACGCCGGAGCAACTGAAGTTTATGCATGTTGTACACACGCAATCCTATCAGGTCCAGCTATCGAAAGAATCGAAGCCTCACCAATCAAGACCTTAGTAGTAACTGATTCAATCAATCTACCTAAGGAAAAGATTATGGATAAGATGGTTCAAGTATCAGTAGGACCACTTATTGGAGAAGCTATTAAACGTGTTCACGACAACGAACCAGTTAGTCCATTGTTTAATACAAGATTTGAAAATAAGAAATAATAAACCAGAGAGCGAAACAGGAGCGGTCAGCTACCGGAGCCTAAGACAATTTCACGAATTGCTCGCGTACTTTGCGAGTGATTTGGGAAATAGCCTTAGGTGCAGGTAGTTGCCCCTGTGTAGCTCGTTTCCACTATAAAAATAGAACGCGTAGGTTATAAAACTACCAAAAGAGAGAAAACTCCTTTATCAGAGTTTTCTCTCTTTTAATTTATAAAATTTTGAACAATTGAATTTGTATTCAAACAACAACTAAATTCTAAAAAATATTACTTTTGATTATTATGAATTAATTAAATCAGAATAATTATTACCTTTGAAAAGTTCACAATGGCTATAAGAGAAATTTAAAATAAACCAGTATCATTCACCGGCATTTAACTTTATATGGCCACAAAACTGATATGAGACCTTATTAAAGGGTGAATAGGATATGAGTATTGTTATCAGACGATAAATATCTTATTTAAAGTAAATCATCAAGACAATGAGGACCATATGTAGGTCTAATAAACTGATTATTTAAAGATGTACTTGATAATAAATAAAAAATAACAAAAAAAACTGCTGATTCATCCTCGAGTCAGCAGTTTTGGCTGTACGATAAATAAAGGGCTCTTTGTCAAATCGTATTGATGAATGATTTTTGAGCTTATTAAGTACCCTCATTGAGGGTACTTTTTTTATGCGCAAATCAATCTTATTCTCTTAATAAAATGGTCAAGATTTCTAAATCCATA
>NZ_VDFO01000042.1:0-25593 GCF_009600995.1 Companilactobacillus halodurans
TAAGCGTATCAATCTTCAAATTTTTTGGCTCCGAGCAAGCTCGTCAGCCAAATAAAAAACAGCTAGACCAATTATGATCTAACTGCTTATGTAAACTGCCATCAACTTAATTTGACGAACAGCCAAAGTTTACGGTCAATTTTTTAGAACTTATTCTTCGTCGTCACTATCTACAGCGGCTGTATAAACTTCCGAAACATCTTCATCATCTTCAAGTTGATCAATCATATGTTCGAATTGTTCTTTCTTTTCTTCTGGAACTGGTGTTGTGTTTTGAGGAATCATTGTTAATTCAGCATCAGCAATTTCATAACCCTTTTCAGTTAATCCATCACGAACAGCTGCGAATTCCTTAGCTTCTGTATAGATTTCATAAGCATCATCTGATGTTTGTAAGTCATCTGCGCCAAGATCCATGATATCCATCAAAACTGTATCTTCGTCTTGTGAATTCTTTGTACGATCTAAGACAATGTAACCCTTACGATCAAACATGTATGCAACTGAACCACTGGAACCCATACTTCCTCCGTTACGAGTAAATGCAACACGTACAGCAGAAGCAGTTCTGTTTTTGTTATCTGTCAAAGTTCTAACTAAAACTGCGACTCCACCTGGAGCATAGCCTTCGTATGTAACTTCATCATAATGTTCTTCACTGCCACCCTCAGCCTTCTTAAGGGCACGTTTAATATTGTCCTTTGGCATATTGGCTGCATGAGCTTTATCTACTATCAAACGAAGGGCAGCATTATCGTTAGGATCGGCACCACCCGATTTAGCTGCCATGAATAACTCACGAGACAACTTTTGGAAGATTTTACCACGTTTTTTATCTTGGGCACCTTTTCTACCTTGGATGTTATGCCATTTTGAATGTCCTGACATTTCTGTTTCCTTCTTTCATGATTATTGTAAACCGCATATTATTCTATCAAAATAACCATATCATTTCAATATTTGCGGCATAAATAACCACATAAAAGGAACAATTATCGTCATTAGTGACGAATCCTTCTGATATCGATTACACCTAGCGTCATCAAGCCAATTATGACACCTAGAATTTTAACAAAAATATTATCATTATTGCCTGTTTGAGGGAATGTACCTACACCTGATTCTTCATAAACTGGCTTATAGTTTTTACTTGAATTCTCATCTTGTTTTGGCACAACTAATTGAGCAGTGGACTGCTTATTACCCGGAATATAGTAAACCTTTCCAGACATGACAATATTAGGCTTATCGGCAACTGCTTGGGAAATAATTGGTTTTGCTGGTTTAGTTGATGGATTGCTTGGTATTACTGGGCTGCTTGGGTCCGTTGGATCTGTTGGATCTGTTGGATCTGTTGGATCTGTTGGATCTGTTGGATCTGTTGGATCTGTTGGGTCTGTTGGGTCTGTTGGACTTGTACTAGAACCTCCTCCAGCATTATCGCTTGCATTAATAATCAATTGAACTGTCTTTTCTTGTCCGTCTGGAGTGGTTAATTTAACATTATAAGTCCCTGCCTTAGTTAAATCTGCTTGACTTAAATCTAAACTAACATCTTGAACATCGCCATTGTCATCTGTAGAACTAGCCTGAAAATCTTCAACTGTTGGTGTTGGATCACCAAGGGTCATTGTGTAATTAGAACCATTCAATGATTTCTTGGAAGCAATAATTTGAAGATTGCCATCTTCAACTGTGAAATTGTAATTTGAATCAGCTGTAACGTTTGCCGTAATTGGGTAATCGCCAACGTCTTCGCCTGGCGTTCTTGTTAAAGTGTAATTTATCGTATCACCTGAAAAAATTCCTGTAACACTTGCGCTAAATTGAGGGTCACTATCTCCAGCATACTTCGTAGCATTGTTAATGGTAATAGTTGCATCAGCTTGATTAATTATGAATGAACCAGTACTACCTTGAGACCAATCATAGAGATTGCCCTGTTCTGTATTTGCAATATGGTTCAATCCTTGAGTAGTTAAAACCACATTATAAGTTCCAGCATTTTTAGCATCTTGATCTAGAGCTATATCTCCTGATTGTAAATTGTAAGTTGAACCATCACTTAAAGTCACATAATAATCATTTAAATCCTCAACAGACTGATTCTGACCATTATAAGTGGAGGAACTTGACCCACTTAAGTTAGCCGTGCCTTCACGCTTATACACCGTTACATTGATGGTTGTCTTTTCATTGCCATAACTATATGTAACCTGATAAACGCCTGGAGTTTGTGTATCAACAGTTCCAGTTACTGTTATTTGATCAAAAGGAACGGATGTCCCGTCTGGCGTATTGGCACTGACAAAACTATCAATTGGCGTCCAAGTACTTCCTGCAGCAACTTTGGTATCAACAACTTTAATTGAAGGATCATTTAAAACAACATCGTAAGTCCCGCTGTAACCTTTGTCTGACGCTGATGGTGCCAGTGACCAGTCAAATGTAAAACTTGTTACACCCGTAGGAATACTAAATATACCGGTTGAACTGTCATATGTAACGCCGTTACTCAAGTTTGAAACGCCTACTAATTTTTCTGTCAATAAATTCCCGATATTGATATTCAAATAATCAGAAATACTATTATGAGCGGAATCAGTAAAGATCGCAGCCAGTTCGTTAGTAGCTAAATTGGGATTATAAGTTGATTGAAAGACACTGACATCTGGAGCAATAATAGTCGATAGACGATTGTATGAAAATGCATTGCTACCAACATTTAATTCTGTAGCTGTGGTAGAAACACCATTAATTTGATTACTCATAAATGCATTTGAGCCAACAGTTGTTATAGTACTTGGGAATACTAGTGTACCTTCTATTTTATTGTAAGCAAAAGCCGATTCGCCGATACTTTTGAGGTTATTTCCAAAAGTCAAATTAGTAATCTGGTCTCCTGCAAAAGCTTGTTCTCCAATTGTGGTCGTACTATCTGGAATAGTCAAACTACCGGAAACTCCTGAATATTCAAAAGCACCGTCACCAATGCTGGCTAAGTTATTAGCTTTTGAAAAATCTAAGTTTGTCAAAGCCCCATCATAAGTGAAAGCATTGTTACCAATTGAAAGTAAGCCAGCACCAAAATTAATTGAATTTAATTTATCATTTGATAAAAAGCTTTGATTTCCAATTGTTTGCAAGCTATCAGGCAATTTTACATCCGTTATAGAAACGTCATAGCCAAAAGCAGTATCACCGATACTAATTAAATTCTCATTATTGCTCAGATCAACGCTGCTTAACTTAGTATCGCTACAAAATGCTTGATTCCCAATTGTTTTAAGAGCTGTATCTTTAGAAAAGTCAACATTAGTTAAATTATCATTATAAATAAAAGCATTATTGCCCAAAGTTGTTAAATTAGCGGGTAAAGTAATATTTGTTAAGGCCTTATTAGCGAAGAAAGCATCCTCGCCAATTGAAGTTACTGAATCTGGCAAACTAACGTTTGAAATTTGGTCGCCAGCAAAAGCTTGACTTCCGATTGTTTGTAAAGTCTTATTATCCGATAAGTCAACTGAAGTAACACTTGAATAGCCAAAAGCTCCGTCGCCGATACTTGTAACGCCGTTATTGATTTTGACCGAAGTTACATTCGAATTTGCATAAAAAGCATTATTACCAATGCTTGTAACGGTATAGTTCGTAGCTGGGGTTGAATTATCATTACTTGTTACGGTAATCGTTGGTGGAATATTGACAGAAGTTCCAGTGTAATTATCATTTATTGCTGTCAAGGTTGCTTCATTAGTTGTATCATCTGTACTCCAAGTAAAATTATTAGCATCAGTATAACTAGCATCTGAAGTGATTGTATTAGCAGTCGTATCGACAGGTTTTAGAGTCGTTGCCGTTGACGCATCTGTGCTTGAAGTTGGCGTTTGATCCGTTGTTGTTGATGTTTGCGTTGTACCGGTATTTGGTATTTGTGCACTAGTCGACGTCGCTGTAGCTGTTGTTGGTGATACTGGTGAAGTGGTTTGATTATTTGTTGTATCTGTCGTTGTATTCGTTAAATCACTCGTAAGACCAGTAATAGAGCTATTTGAGACATCAGCTGTTGAAGTTGCATTGGTAGTTGTATCAGATGCAACTGTTTCTTTATCACTATTATTTGTTGTAGAATTCGTTGATGAATCTGAAGTATTAGCAGTTTTTTCAGTATCAGTTGATACCGAAGCTTGATTGTTATTGTTGTTGTTTTGCGTATCAGGCGTCACAGTGGTAGTACCATCTGTTGCAGCGTGGGCAATTTCTTGATGTGCCATTGTGGTTCCTAATCCCAAAGTTACAGCTGTACCAGCAGCAATTAGCAATTCCTTTTTATTAATTATCATTTTTCTATTTGTCATATTAATAAGCCGTCCTTACTGGGATCAATCCAAAAAGATGTTTATACATCTCAATAAATATAATACAACATTTTCAATATTTTCCAACTATTTACTTAATAAAATATACTGATAGTCTGTTAAATTTCTTATACCAAAAAAAAGACATGGTAATCATTTTTGATTATCATGTCTTTTCATTCAAAATTTATAATTTAATTTATTTTCATGCTTACTTACTAAATACAAAACCAGAATAATAATTAATATACCAGTAATTGCACCGCTACTATCTAAAATGACATCAACTACAGAAGGCGTCCTACCACCAGTCAGTCCTTGATGAAATTCATCAAAAGCTGCCAATCCAGTAGTTGTCATCCATGGAATGAATAATTGTAAGACAAGGTTCTTTTCAAAATAAAGATATAAAGCCAAACACAACAAAATCCCCAAAACAAAATAAGTTCCAAAATGAGCTCCCTTACGAATAAAGAACTCTACGAAATTATAATACCCATCATTTGAAAGAGATTGTTGTTTTCCACCATAACGAAAGCTAATTGTCTTCAAAAAATTTGATAGAGGCTTTCCTTTTAAATATTTTTCCAAAAATGGCACTGAAGTTTGTTCTTCATAAGTCATAGAGGAACTGTAAAATAATATCAATTCAACTAAAACAATTCCACTCCAAAACCATTTCCTATTTTTTTGAAGAAATCTTACCATTAATCATCATCCATATGAACAGTATCGTTTAAATCTTTAGCATCATCAAAATAGCCAGAGTAGTAATGAGAATTGATTGCCCAATAATACATTACAGTTGAGAAAATAATAATTGCTAAGAAGTCTAATGGGTATTTAACTATGTTGGCTCCACCGAATTGTGAACTACCAATCCAGGAAATAAGCGATAGACCGACCAAGTGAACAATTAACCACAAGCTGGCATACAACTTCTGTTTAAATTCTCTAAAGCCACGACGGTAATCGTAAATAAAGTAAATTGGTAAACCAACAATAATAATTCCAATAACTTCTACAGTTGTTGGGAACATTGACCAATAAATAGCCAAACTGATCAAATCGAAGACAATTGGACCTAAGATGTGCATCCCTTTAATTTTTGTTGAACGTCTCAAATTAGGACCCATTTTCCGCAAGCTTCCTGCAACCACTGGACCTGATAATAGTGAAATCAAGGTTGAAGCGGCAACCACTCGAGACAAGAGTGACCAATTTTTAAACATTAAAACTAAAAGGAAACTAACAACACAGTTGACCAATAGAGCAACTCTTGGTGTGTTGTATTTATTATCGGATTTACCCAAGAACATTGGCAAATGCTTATTCTTAGGCATTGATGACAATGATTTACTTGCTGAAGAAGCAAAAGCAATTCCACTACCAATAGGTGAAATAAATGCAGCAAAGTAAATTAAAGTCGATAGCCAATAAATATTCAACAAAATTGCCAAATTGGCAAATGGTGAATTGAAACTAATATGGGACCAACCTGCATTGATAATTGATTTAGGTAAAGCACCAATAAAGACTATTTGTAAAGCAATGTAAATTAAAGCACTAATCAATAACGATAAAATAATTCCACGACGGATATTAACTGAAGGCTTATTGATATCATTTCCCAAGTTAATCACCGTCTGAAAGGCAACATAGGAATAAATAATACCAGCACTACCAATGGCTACGAAAATTGAAGCAGTACCATTGGGCATGAATTCTTGTGCCGAACTTCCTAGATTTCCTAAATCAAAATGGGCTGCAACTAAGGCAACCATTGTTATTAATGGAACAACTATTTTTAAAACCGAAATAAAATTATTGAACTTGGCCATTAAAGTAACTGACCCATAATTTATTAACGTAAATACAATAATCATGACCGCGGCCATCATAATACCTTGTGCCGTTAATTGACCGCCCTTCATGAATCCGTGCATCCATTCAGCCCATTTCCAAGGCCAAGTACTCATATATTGAGTCGCTGCAACAGCTTCAATTGGTAAAATTGCTAAAAGCGATATCCAGTTCGCCCAAGAAAAGATGTGACCCAAAAGCGATCCATGCGTATACATGGTGAAACGGCTCATGGCTCCTTCTTCAGGGAACATCGTTCCGATTTCGACGTAAACCATCGCAATCATTGCTACTAAGAGTGCTCCCACAATCCAGGATATAATTGCTGCCGGACCAGCTATTTGTGCTGCTTGACTCGAACCAAACATCCACCCAGACCCAACAATAGCGCTAAGTCCGAACATAACTGTCGAAAACAAATTTAATTTTTTATCCCTCATAAAACCACCAATCTTTGATTTTTTGTAATAAATAAAAAATAGCCTCTATCTCAGAGACTATTGTATAACTATTACTCTCAAAAAGGCTACTCTACTGTCACGCTTTTTGCAAGATTTCTAGGTTTATCAACGTCATTACCACGTGCAAGGCTTGCGTAGTAAGCGATTAACTGAGCTGGGACCACACTGATGATTGGTGATATCAATTCATCAATTTCAGGGATAATAATTTGATCCGTTGGTTCAGCATATTTTTGACTAGCAATCACTAAAACATGGGCACCACGTGCTTCAACTTCTTGAATATTTCCACGAGTATGACTTGCGCCAACACCATCATTGACATATGCCAAAACTGGAGTGTTCTTCTCAATCAAAGCAATTGTTCCATGCTTCAATTCACCAGCTGCAAAGCCCTCTGCGTGGATATAAGAGATTTCCTTCAACTTCAAGGCTGCTTCAAGTGCTAGAGCATAATCGATTCCACGGCCGATATAGAAGGCATCTTTTTGATCTGTTAAATAGTCAGCTGTTAAATCTTTGATTTTACTCTTTTCATCGACAATCGTTTGAATTCCATTAGCAGCTAATGCTAATTGTTCCTTGACGTTGAAATCTTTTCCACTTTGTAATCCTTTAGCTTCGCCCAATGCTTTAGCCAAAACAGCTTCAACAGCGATTTGGGCCGTATAAGCTTTAGTTGAGGCTACGGCAATTTCAGGTCCAGCTAGCAATTCCATTGTGTAAGTTGCTTCCCTTGAAAGAGTTGAATTAGCAACATTAGTCATTGTTAAGCTTGGTAAATTCATCTTGTTGACCTTAACTAAGACTTGGCGACTGTCAGCTGTCTCACCACTTTGTGATAAGAAAATGAAGAATGGATGCTTGGATAGTTTTGGCATGTGATAACCAAACTCGCTTCCTAATTCAACATCAACTGGAATATCAGCAACTCTTTCAAAAATATTTTTACCAACTAGTCCAGCGTGATAACTTGTCCCAGCGGCAACGATATACAGACGGTCTGCTTTTTTCATTTCATCTAAAAGATCTTGCTCAACATTCAAGCTACCATCATTATTCAAATAATTTTGAGAAATTCTTCTCATAACGCTTGGTTGTTCATCAATTTCTTTTAGCATGTAGTGATCATAAGTTCCTTTGGAAATATCACTGGCATCAATGTTAACGGTATATGAATCTCTCTTAACTGGAGTTCCATCAATTTTACTAATCTTAACAGAATTCTTTTCCAAAATAACCACTTCGCCATCGTGAATCTCCACAAATTCATGTGTTTGGTCAAGCATGGCCATAGCATCAGAACAAATGACATTAAAGCCATCACCCAATCCAATCAACAATGGACTTTTATTCTTAGCCACGAAGATACGATCAGGTTCTTCTTTATCCATCATAGCGAAAGCATATGAACCCTTGATAAGTCCTAAGGCTTTTCTAAATGCGGCTTCGCCATCTAATCCTTCTTTAGCAAAGCGGTCAACAAGTTGTACAGCAACTTCTGTATCAGTCTGACTCTTAAAATCAACATCAGATAAATATTTTTCTTTTAATTCTTCATAATTTGTTAAAACACCATTGTGTACTAAATAAAAACGGTTATCCTCTGAAAAATGAGGGTGAGCATTTTCAATGGTTGGCTTACCGTGTGTTGCCCATCTAGTATGTCCAATACCTGCAAGTCCTTGAACGTCACTTGTAACCGCATTCTCCAACTTGCTAATTTTACCAACTTCTTTAACCAAGAAATCTTTACCATCTTGATTATTTACATAAATACCGGCTGAATCATAACCACGGTATTCAAGTTTTTCTAATCCATTTAACAAAATATCAGTTGTTTTATTATTTCCAATTACTCCGACAATTCCACACATAGTAAATTCAAGCCTTTCTCAATTGGTCTAGTTTATTTATTTTAAATTGGTATAGCTTATTTGAACTGTACCTATCACCTCGTGACAACGACAAGAATACTAATAAAGGCTTTTTTTGTCAAGAAAATTTTAACATTTTTAATAAATGGTATAGTTGGTATACACCGATATTGGAAATTGGTATATAACTTATATATCATTAAGAGATAAAAAAAGGAGAACCGGAATTTATCCGATTCTCACTTTATTTTTTATATTAAGCTAATTCTTTTTTAACAACATCGACAATCTTGTCACAGTACTCATTAACTTTTTCCTCAGTAGCAGCTTCACACATAACACGTAGTAAAGCTTGTGTGCCACTAGGACGTACTAAGACACGACCATCCCCATCCATTTCATCTTCAACAGTTTTAATAATGTCGAGGATTGGTTGGTGTTGTTTCCAGGAATTCTTATCAGCCACTGGCACATTAACTAATTTTTGTGGGTAGACTTTAACAGGCTCACCCAATTCAGCTAATGACTTGCCAGTTTCTTTCATAACATGTAGCAAGTGAATACCAGTCAACATGCCATCTCCAGTATTCATGTACTCATATAAAACAACATGTCCTGATTGTTCTCCACCGATGTTGTAATTGTTTTCGCGAATTTGTTCAACAACGTGACGGTCACCGACGGCTGTTTGAACGGACTTCATTCCGTTAGCTTCGATAGCTTTATACAAGCCAAGATTACTCATAACAGTAGTTACGATTGTATCCTTCTTTAAACGGCCACCATCGTGAAGATATTTACCAAGAATGAACATGATTTTATCGCCATCAACGATATTTCCATCAGCATCAACAGCAATACAACGATCTCCGTCACCATCAAAAGCTAATCCGGCAACAGCATCTGATTCCTTAACACGCTGTGCTAATTGTTCAGGATGCGTTGAGCCAACATTCTTATTAATATTTATTCCATCTGGATGTGAAGCCATGATGTCGAAGTCAACATTCAAGTCAGCAAACAAAGTGCTTGCTAAACGACTAGTTGAGCCATTGGCAGTATCCAAAACAATCTTCATGCCACTTAAGTCATCTGAAAGAGTTTGCTTTAAGAATTGAAGATACTTTTGAGCACCTTCAGGATAATCTGAAACGCTACCTAATCCTTCAGCAGAAGGTCTTGGTAGAGTATCTTCTTTAGCGTCCAATAACTCCTCGATTTCTTCTTCAACTTCATCTGCTAATTTGTAACCATCAGAACCAAAGAATTTAATTCCGTTATCTTCAGCAGGATTATGTGAAGCTGAAATCATAATTCCGGCATCAGCAGATACCGCACGGATTAAATATGCAACAGCTGGAGTAGTAATAACATCAAGGTCTAAAACTTCGATACCAACTGAAAGAAGTCCAGAAATTAAACTTGATTGCAACATTTGGCCAGAAATACGTGTATCTCTAGCAACAAGAACACGAGGACGTGAATCATTGTCTTCTGAATGTTGAGTTAAAACATAGCCACCAAATCTACCTAATTTGAATGCTAATTCTGGACTTAATTCCTTATTTGCAATACCTCTTACTCCGTCTGTTCCAAAATATTTTGTCATGAAAAATTTACCCCCAGCGTATTATTGTTCGCTATTATTGTCATTTGTCGAATTATTATCTGATGAATCAGTCGCATTATTATCATTATTGTTGGTGTTGTCATCATCATCATTATTATTATTATTTGTATTATTAGTACTGTTATTGTTGGTGTTATTGGTGCTAGTACTATTCGACGAATTACTATTGGTTGTTGAACCAGTATTGATCGTCACATCAATAGTATCCGGATCTGTATATGCCACTTTACTTCCCAAAACATCGCTTAGATTAATCGTCTTCTTGGTATTTCCGGTCACATCGCTAACATCAACTGGAACATCAATTGAATCTTCAATTGCATCCATTTGATCCTGTGTACCAAAAATTCTAATGTTTTTCACATCAGATTCAACTGTGAAATTCGTGTTCGATGAATTTCCCTTAGCTTTAAGATTAATACTTACTTGTTTACTTTGAATCGTAATTGGAATTTTTACATGAACCGTTTGAGGATCCAATGTGACATTTACTGTTTTACCATTTTTATCCAATGCTTGCACTAAAACTTCTTGATCAAAGTTCGATTTAATTCCCTTAGGTAAAATCGGCTTGACGACCACTTTGTCTATTTTTTCAATCTCAGATGCAGCACCAGTAACTGTCACAGTATCAGGAGAAACTTCAGTTTTACCTGCTTCGTAACCTGTAGCTAATGAGTTTTTATTGTAATCAACATCAACATCAAACTTTTTTGTTTCTCGTTTTTGAATATTTACTGTGACATATTTTGGCTTAATAATATAAGTCAGTTCACTATTGAGTCCTGACTCTTTAATTTGTACCCGATGTTGTCCAACGGACAAATCTTTTAAATTCAAATAAAGATTAAAATTTTGGGTATTTTTTGTCGCGGTAACTAAAGCAGATGGTCCTTCAATAGTTATCTTAACGTTTTCTGGGTATCCTGTAATGTAGTACTTATCAGCATCAGCTTGTAACTGTAAAGGTACGCTTATCGTAGCCTTTTTCGTTACGGTTGATGTATTGGACTGATTAGAATTTCTAGTCGTCCCAACTCCCGGAGTACTGACAAAATAAAATAACCAAAGGGCACAACAGAGGGCGATAAATGCATAAAAATAATTGCTATTAATTATCTTTTTCATTTTGGTCCCCTCTCTTCTTATGTCCAATCTTGAAGAAATCAAGCAGAGTATGATTATTGCTTTGATCAGGATCTTTTAATTGTGCGTGAAGATACTTCAAATAATCTTCTCGAGACAGATCAAGCATCATATGACCATTTCTTGTAATCATCACGCCACCAGTTTCTTCAGAAACAACTATGGTGATAGCATCCGTAACTTCACTAATACCCACAGCAGCCCGGTGTCTGGTCCCTAACTCTTTAGGAATCGTATTGCTTTCTGATAAAGGCAAGTAAGCAGCAGCAACAGAAATTCGATTATTTCGAACTATTACTGCACCATCATGCAATGGCGTATTCGGAATGAAAATATTGATTAACAAAGCTCCAGTAACTTCGGCATCCAAATCAATTCCAGTTTCAACGTACTCTTCCAAACCAGTATTCATTTCCAAAGTTATCAAAGCACCAATACGACGCTTACTCATGTACTGAATCGCCTGATCGAGACTTTCTATCAGGTGATTTTTAGTTTTACCTTCTTCATTGCTCGTTGAACTGAATAGCGGCATTCGTCCAAGATGTTCCAGCCCACGTCTAATTTCTGGTTGGAAAATTATCACGATAACAATAATTCCCCAATTTATCAACTGGTCCATTAAAAATGAAACAGTATGTAGATTTAGAGCCCAACTGACCAGCTTTATTATAAAAATAATGATAATTCCTTTTAAAAGCTGGACCGCTTTAGTTCCGCGTAGCATTGACAGAACTTTATACAAAAAATACCAGACTACCAAGATATCAACCAAGTTAGCCAGATTCTGCCACGTAAAAATATTACTTGGTATAAGATTCATTTTCTTTACTCCTTAGCAGTTCGAATTAATTATAACAAACAATAAAAATTATAAAAGTTCATTATAAAGGTGTTTAATCGACATCCATATTTATGACTTCTTCACTATAATTGATATTTTGTCTTAATTCATTGGCAGTTGCCTTGCTAACTTTGCCTTGTTCTAACATGTCTTGCACAAAAGCTCGTTGATAACTTAAGGCTTTGATTTCTAATGCCATTCGATCGCTACTGAATTGTGGCGAACGACCACGATATCTTCCTTCTAATAACTCAAGGCGATCCTCATAGTGACGTTGGAAAATATAAATTAAGTTGTCTGTAAACTCTTCATGCTCAGATTCATTCAACTCTTGCAGTTTCTCAAGAGCCTTTTTAGCACCGGCAATTGAAATTTTAATTGAATCTTGATTCATTTGTTTAATATCATCGTACTTCACTGAACGATAAATCCAGCGTCTAATCTGTTGAAAGGTCCTTCTAAAATAATTATAGAAGAATTCAACAGTCGAATTGTATCGACGATGAACAATCTCTTTTTTATACTTAGCAATCTTTCTAGTTGCAACATCGTAAGAATCATCTGAAATATCGTGATTGGTATATAATTCTTCAACTGCATCTAACTCGCAATTAAAGCATATATCCCAAAGTTCAGCATCCTTCTTACCCTTAACACGTCGCTTACTGATTTGACGAGTAATAACTTGTGTATTAGTATTACGAACACCCATATTCCGAATATCATATAAGTATTCGGCAATAACTGACGAATAGACAGCAGGAACGCCATCATCCATTTCGTTACGAAGCTTCTTAATCGTTTTTTCTAAGACCAAGCGATTGGCTTCTTTTTGAGTAAATTCAATTGGCGTTATATCCTCATCATCGTCGTCATCATCATTATCCATATCATCTTTATCAGACATGAAAGTATTGCCACGATAAGCGACCGGTGCACTACTTTTAGTTAACAATGGAATTATAATTGTTGCTCCTAATAAACTAAAAACAATCACAGCACTCGCTACGAATAACAACAACGTTCTGGAAGGAAACGGAGCGCCACCCTTGATAGTCATAGGTATCGACAAAGCGGCAACCATCGTAACGGCGCCACGAACTCCAGAAATCCCTGACATCAAACAGTCGTACAACCTAGTCTTTGACCAAATCGTGACTTTTCCAGCCCCATTGTTGGAAAAAGTCGTATAGATATAGCTCCAAACAAAACGAATCACGACTAACATAATCCAGATAATAAAGGCTAGTATCGTTGCATAAAAAGTATTGATATTGTCGTTGTGAACTAATTCTTCCATCGCAAACGGAATTTCAATTCCCAAAAGAACAAAGACAATCCCATTTAGTACATAAACTACTAAATCCCAAGTTCTAGATGTAACCAATCTAATTTCAGGCGTAAAGGAACTTATATTCCTGCTTGAAGTGATATTCAAAATACCGGCAATAACGACCGCTACAACACCAGAAACATCAAAAATATCTTCAGCAACATAGTAAATAATAAATGGCAAGATGATTTGAATTATCGCATGCAATATCGAATCATCCACACCTTGATTGATCAAATACAATCTAATTCCATTAAAGATCCAAATCATTACAGCACCAACTAAAGCTCCCACAATAGAAATGTGGAAGAAATCAATCGTCGCATTTTGCAATGAAAAAGCGCCAGTTACCGTCGCTGCTACACCATATTTAAAGCAAATCAAACCGGATGCATCGTTAATTAAACTTTCGCCACTGATCAAATGCATCAATTTATCTGGTATATGAGCTTTTTTAGCAATCGACTGAACAGCAATTGGATCTGTCGGAGACAAAACGGCCACTAACGTAAAAGCAGTAGCCCATGGTAAACTTGGTATCAAAAACTTCACGAAAACGCCACCTACCAAGGTTGAAATAATAACTAAAACAATGGCATTTCCTAAAATTGGACCTTTTAATTTCCAAAGTTCTCGCTTGGGAAAATTATTCCCATCATTAAATAGAATTGGAGCAATAAATGCTAATAAAAACCAATCTGTATCGACACTAACTCTTACATGCATAAATAAAGCCGCCAAAACTCCAGCAGCAATCTGAAGTAAACTTGGTGGTATCGACACAAAGTAGTGACTTATGATATTAGCAATAATTAATAGTGATAGAATCAAAATAATTGATTCAACTATTTCCACAGACAACACCTACCGTTCTTTAATTTTTGTCTTCACCAATAATGCGAACTTCTGTGTGCAGTTCAACATCAAATTTCTCTTTAACAGTCTTTTGAATCAAATGAATCAGGTTCATATAGTCTGTTGCTGTCGCGTGCTTGACATTAACGATAAAACCAGCATGCTTCATCGAAACTTGAGCTCCACCGACCATTTTTCCTTGAAGTCCAGCTTTGATAATTAAAGGACCGGTGAAATGTCCCTTTGGACGTTTAAAGACGCTACCACAAGAAGGATATTCTAGCGGTTGCTTGGAACGTCTTAAACCATTTAGACGATCCATCTCTTCCTGGATAGCATCCTTATTACCACGTTTCAAACTAAAAGTAGCACTTATTACGATGCCACCATCGTCTTGAACTGTACTATGACGATAGCCAAAGTCCATATCTTCATGATTCAAAGTTGTTATATGACCATCTGGCAATAAAACTTCTGCCGAATCAAAAACATCCTTGATTTCACCACCGTAAGCTCCGGCGTTCATAAAGACAGCTCCTCCGACACTACCAGGAATTCCAGCTGCAAACTCGATACCAGTCAAACCAGCTTTTTGTGCTGCAATAGTAGTATCAATAATCGTAGCACCTGCTTCAGCGGTAACTTTAGTTTCAGAAACTTCGATTTTATGGAAATTAGGTAAGATTATAACGATGCCACGGATGCCGCCATCCTTAATAATCAAATTACTAGCGTTGCCAATAATTGTTATAGCTACCTTATTTTCACGCGCTGTATCAACAATTTCCACTAACTCCTCACGAGTTTTAGGAAAAGCTAGCACATCAGCATTGCCACCTGTTTTAGTAAAAGTGTACTTGCTTAAGGGTTCATCTAGCTTAAATTCAATATTAGGTAATTTTTCAACTGGAAAATTCAATTTTCATCATCCTTCATATAACTAAGACTTACCTATAATTTTATCACATAGAGCGGTACTTAACGAACTAACTACTATTACAAAAATGCTATAATTATTTCGAGGTGATTATATGAAACTTATTTCTTGGAATGTTAATGGATTGCGTGCCGTCGTTAGAAAAGATTTCGCTGATACTTTTAAAGATTTGAACGCTGATATCTTTAGTATTCAGGAAACTAAATTACAAGAAGGTCAAATCGATTTAGATTTGCCAGGTTATCATCAATATTTCTTCTATGCTAAGAAGAAAGGTTACTCAGGAACAGCTATCTTCACTAAAAAGGAACCCTTGAACTTCACTCAAGGACTAAATGTTGAAGAGTTCGATGATGAAGGACGTACGATTACATTAGAATTCCCTGACTTTTATCTAATCAACAGCTATACTCCAAATTCTCAACCCAAACTAAAGCGTCTTGAATATCGGATGCGTTATGACGATGCTTTACGCAAATATATGTTAGAATTATCAACCAATAAACCAGTCATCCTTTGTGGTGATTTAAATGTTGCCCATGAAGAAATGGATTTGAAAAACCCTAAGACTAACCACAAGAATCCAGGATTTTCAGACCAGGAACGTGAGAAGTTTACTGAACTATTAGATAGTGGTTTCATCGACAGCTTTAGAAAGTTGCATCCCGATGAAATCAAATACTCATGGTGGAGCTATCGTTTCAATGCTCGTAAAAACAACGCTGGTTGGAGAATCGACTATTTCGTCGTTTCTGACAACGGTCAAAAATTAATTCAAAATGCCGATATTTTAAATGACATTTATGGTTCTGACCATTGTCCAATTGAATTAGATTTAAACATTAAAGGAGAGTAATCAATGAACTTCGTTTCTATGGATTTTGAAACTGCCAATGGTCACCGGACAAGCGCATGTTCTTTAGCCTTAGTTCTAGTCCGCGACAGCCAAATTGTCGACAGTTTTTACACACTGATCAATCCACAAGAATATTTCAGTCCAAGAAATATCCAAATTCACCATATTCGTCCCCAAGACGTTTCCGACGCACCGACTTTTGATCAAGTTTGGCCCCATATACAGCCACTCTTCGATAATAGTCACTTAGTTGCTGCTCATAACGCTAGTTTTGATAACAGTGTCTTAAAGAACACGTTAACAAACTACGGAATTATGGCTCCAAAATACTTAACCATCGACACTTTAAGAACCAGCCGAAAATTTTATCCACAATTTCCTAATCATAAACTGAATACTGTTTCCGAGAATTTAAATATTGATTTAAGAAATCACCACAATGCTTTGGCAGATAGTGTCGCTTGTGCAGAAATCCTCTTAAGAACAGAACAGGAATTTGGTACAGAACAAATAAAAAAGATGGTTAAGCTTACCAGCTAAACCATCTTTTTCATTACTAAAGTTTTTTCTTTTTCTGACTCAACTGCAAAACCATATTTTTGATAAATATGAATTGCAATTGAGTTATTTTTATATACTTCTAAAAATATTTCATTCAAGGGCGAATCTAACGCCCAGTTCAATGTATCTTCTAATAAATATGAGGCAATCCCGTTGTTCCAAAATTCTTTATCAACAACAACGCCAAATTCGGCTTTTTTATCATCATAATTTTCCACACGACAATAACCGATAATCTCACTGTCAAAAACAGCTACGATCATCTCATCATAATCCGATTGATAAATTGCATCAAGGGCAACCTTTTCTTCTTCGACTGTGACATCCTTCATCTCATCAAAGGTAATGAAATCAGACTGCTGACTCACTTTTTTTAAAAAGGTCAATAAAGATTTTGCATCAGGGGGAATTACTTCTCTTAATGTCATTTGTTCACTCATACTAACTCTCCAAAACCACGTTCATTGAATTTGTCGCCGTGAAGTTTGAATTCAACCTGACGTTTTGTATCAGATAATCGTTTGATGTTAATGGAAATATGCTCCGTAGGAATTTCATCCTTAATAAACTGGGGCCATTCGACCACTGTAATGCCATCACCATTAAAATAT
Source organism: Companilactobacillus halodurans (assembly GCF_009600995.1). Taxonomy (NCBI): domain Bacteria; kingdom Bacillati; phylum Bacillota; class Bacilli; order Lactobacillales; family Lactobacillaceae; genus Companilactobacillus; species Companilactobacillus halodurans. Next base: position 17,333 of record NZ_VDFO01000042.1, read on the forward strand.
TCATCAAAGCCTAAATCTTCATCAGGACTGCTTTCTAAGCGATATGCATCCATATGATAAAGAGGAATCTTTCCATCCTTATACTCACGAATCAAAGTAAAAGTTGGACTTTTGACATTTCGTTTAATACCTAACCCTCTAGCTAAACCACGAGTTAGAGTTGTTTTGCCAACGCCAAGGTCGCCATTGAGAACTATAACATCCCCGGCCCTTAGAAGTTTGGCAAGTTTTTCACCCAATTTTTCCGTATTCTCATACGAATCAGTCGTTAATTGATATTCGAGCATAAGTTCTCCTTAATTCTAGAGTCCTAAGGCAGCTGTTAAAATTGCTGACTTATAGACATCTTCTTCATTACAACCACGTGATAAGTCAGAAATAGGTTTAGCAAGTCCTTGTAAAATAGGTCCAATAGCTTCAAAGCCACCAAGTCTTTGCGCAATCTTGTAACCAATATTACCTGATTGAAGGTCTGGGAATACGAAAACATTGGCATGTCCAGCAACTTTTGAATCGGGTGCTTTTTGAGCTCCAACGCTTGGGACTACCGCTGCATCAAATTGTAATTCGCCATCAAGAGCCAAATCAGGTGCTAATCCTTTTGCAATCTTTGTTGCTTCTGCAACTTTTGTTACTTCATCACTTTTGGCACTGCCTTTAGTTGAGAAACTAAGCATAGCAACTTTTGGATCAATATCAAATAATTTTGCATTTTTGGCCGTTTGAACAGCAATTTCAGCTAATTCTTGGGCATCGGGATTGATATTGATTGCACAATCAGCAAACATATAACGTTCTTCACCTTTTTGCATAATGAAAGAACCACTGATACGAGAATTGCCAGGTGCTGTTTTAACAATTTGCAAAGCTGGGCGAACTGTATCACCAGTTGAATGGATAGCGCCAGAAACCATTCCGTCAGCTTTATCCATATAAACCAACATTGTTCCAAAATAATTATTATCTAGCAACATTGTTTGAGCTTGTTCTTTAGTATTCTTACCCTTACGACGTTCAACAAATTTTTCCACCATTGCGTCAAAATCAGCATACTTTTTAGGATCGATAACTTCAATGTTAGAAATATCGAAAGATTTTTCACTAGCAATCTTAGATATTTGATCTTCGTTACCAATTAAAATAGGCTTCAAAATATTTTCTTTAACTAGTCGAGTTGCGGCACCGAGAATTCTAGGTTCTTCACCTTCAGGAAAAACAATTGTTAAATTTTTCCCATTAATTTTACTTTTAAGGCTTTCAAATAAATCCATTACTATTCCTCCGTTTCATCGGCATGTTCAGGTAATTGCCAATTGATTTCTTCTTCATTATAGTTTAAAAGTGCTGCGTTTGCTTTAGAAAATGGTTTTGAGCCAAAGAAACCATAACGTGCTGCAAATGGACTTGGATGGGTCGACGAAATAATCGTATTCTTTGTTTCATCGATTAAAGGTATCTTACTCTTAGCAGCGTTGCCCCATAGGATGAAAACAACCTTGCCACGATTGGATAAAGCTTTAATCGCATAGTCAGTCAATTCTTCCCAGCCTTTACCTTTGTGAGAGTTAGCTTGTCCTCTTCTAACAGTTAAAACAGAGTTTAGTAGTAAAACCCCTTGCGTAGCCCAAGATTTCAAATAACCATGATTTACAGGCGTACATCCCAAATCATCTTGCAACTCTTTATAAATATTGCGTAATGAAGGCGGAATCGTAACCCCAGGAGCTACGGCAAAACTGCAGCCAATAGCTTGATTAGGTTCGTGATAGGGATCTTGCCCTAAAATGACCACTTTAGTTTTTGAAAAAGATGTCCAATCAAAAGCCTGATAAATTTTATGCATCTCTGGATAAATAGTTTGCGTGTTGTACTCATTTACAAGAAATTCGCGAAGTTTTTCATAATATGGCTTATCAAATTCGCTATTCAAAACATCTTGCCAATCGTTGTTTATTAAGGTTTTCAAATTTACACCTACCTGTTTTGATATATAATCACATAAACTATGGTAACATTCACATATAGCATAACGCACTCGGAAGGAATTTTATGATCAAATTAATTGCATCCGATATGGATGGCACTTTACTGAATGACAAAATGGCAATTTCGGACCGTAACATTGAAGCAATCAAAAAAGCCCAAAAAGCTGGCATTGAATTTTTAATTGCTACAGGACGTGGCCTTGATGAAGCTAAGCCATTCTTGAGAGACCAAGTACACCCAGGTTACATTACCTTAAATGGTGCTGAGGTTTTCAATGAAAAAGAGGAACTTATTTCTAGCAATCCTATTTCTGAAAAATCAAAAAATGAAGTCGTTAAATACTTCCATAAACACAATCTATACTTTGAAGTAATCACTAATAAAGGAATTTTTTCTGACGATGAAGAATTGCGTGTATCAAGTTTAGCTGAATTGTTAGTTAAATTGAATCCTACAACAACTTATGAACAAGCAATGGAAGATACTTTGGAACGTGTTAAATTGACGCCAATGAAATTTGTTGACAGTTATGATGACATCTTCAATGATAAAACTTATAAAATCATGAAACTAATTGCCTTCAGTAAAGACGAAGGCAAAGTTTTAAAACCACTTAAACAAGAAATTGATGAAAATATCAAAGATGTCGTTGTAACCTCATCTTCACCTAATAACGTTGAAATAAATAGCGTGGACGCTCAAAAGGGAATCGCCCTCTTACAATATGCCAAAAGTATGAACATCTCACCAGAAGAAACCATGGCTATTGGTGACAACTTAAATGATGCTTCAATGATAAAAAGTGCTGGAGTTGGTGTCGCCATGGCAAATGCTATTCCTGAAATTAAAGAAATAGCTCAATATTCAACTGATAACAACGTCAATGATGGTGTTGCACAAGTCATTGAAAAAGTTATTGAAAAGGCTAATCAACAGGCCAATTGATGAATCTTTATATTCGAAAAGCTGATTTGGCAGTCGGTAATATTCTTGTTATAACTAACCAAAGTAAAGAAACAATGTTTATTGCGGGACGTGATAAGAATAATCCCTTTTTAATCAAATTATATAATCGCTTAAATACGTTAATTGGTGAAATCAAATTAAAAAATAATTTTTTGAAAATTTATTCAATCGAAATTAATGGCGAAGAAAAAGCTACAATTAATGCTTTACCAATGATTGATTTAAAATTTGTATATTTAAGTAAGGCTAATTGGAGTGTCAAAGGCAATTTAGTTGAATCAAATTACCATGTAACACAAAGTGGCAAGGAAATTATTCAAGTTCAGCCTACAATTCTCTATCAAGGACATCTTGGCCTAGAAATGTCATTCGACAATCTCGACGATGGCCCAATGGGAACCTTATTAGCAATTTTTCTTGATAAATACATTAAATTACCAACAATAGCTCCTAAGGCGGATTTAAATAATTTTGTGAAATCCAAAACACCTTATTTGAATAATTTTAAAAACAAATAAAAGCGGACTAAATATGACCGTTTCAAAACTGGTTAAGACTGTTGATGAATAATCAATGGTCTTTTTTTAGCGCATTTTGAAATTGCATTTTAGTTCGCTTTATTTTGTTAAATCATATTGCATGTGATCATACAAATGACTTCCGATATATAATTGTCCTACTTTTTTGAAGCCCGTTTTATCGTAAACATGTTTGGCAGCCTCATTGGTGACATCAACATTAAGACTTAGAATCTTTTCTCCCCGTTTTTTTACAACATCAATAAATTCTTCCATTGTCTTAGTACCAATACCTTTACCTTGGTATTCTGGAGCAATCGCAAATGAATCTAAATACCATTCGCCTGGCCAAGCCTCTTTATCATTAAATAAGTTATTTTCTTTAATACCATGTTTATGCATGATTTTAATCAATGGTGCATCGATATTATCTTCTAATTCCTCAGGATATCCGACCATAATAGCAACCACTTTACCATCAATTTCATTGACAAGAATATTTTCAAGACCATAACGATAACCAGGTTGGAAGAAACCTTCTTTAATAACTTCAGCCATCTTTTTATCGCCAACTTCTTTAAAAACATCTAATTCCATTTCGTCAAAGATTTGGAAGAGAATTGGCAAAATCTGATCTGCATCCTCTTTTCTCGCATATCTTAACATTTCTTCACCTCAGTTATATATGATACATGTTTTACTTATAATCTCAAATTTAGTCGGGAAAATACAAAAAGCAATGATTAACTTTAGACAATCATTGCTTTTGCATATATAAAATAAACACTGTTTTCCCCTTTTTTATTTTGTAGCCGTCGTTCATCTGACTACTTCTATATAATAACTGAATAATTTCTCTTTTAATATGTACACTTTTCTGAAAATGTTCAAAATTTGAACACTTTTTCTATTTTGTAAAGAAAATCATTTTCAATAGGTTTGCAATTGCTCAATCACCAACCTAGTCTCCAATTCTAAATTAGATTCAAACCACATAGTTAGAACATGGATGAATCCACCGACAATAAAGTGATTCGGCAAGGTTATCTCATTCTTATATTCTGATAATTGCTCATTAAAAATTTTGATTAAATAATTCTTGCGATTAAGATCTCTCGTTAAATAATAAAGGTTTAGGCAAAAAGTTTTATTTTCTGAAATAAACGAAATGAATTCACTTATTAAATCTTCAAATGACTGACTATTCTGTAATACTTCTTGCAAAATTATTTGATTAAAAACTTCTTTATAAACGTCGTCAATGCAATCAAAGTAATAATAAATGGTTCCTCGACTAACTCCTGAACTTTTCGATAAACTTGTTAGCGTAAATCGTTTAATCCGTTTCGCTGATAACTCTTGATAAACGGTTTGAATTAAATGCTTACTAGCAAGTCTCATGGCGAACTCCTCCTTTTATTTTGTTTGGTAATAATAACAAAGACAACAAATTTTTAATACCAAATCTGAACGATTTTTCAATTTAATTTTTTATATAAATTGACTTTCTAATAAATAAAACACTAAATGTTATTAATATTTAGCTATGCATATGACTGCTAAAATCAATATCACTGGTTTTATAATTATCGTCCAAAGAGATAAAATGGAGGGATTTTATGAATCGTAAAAGAATCGCATTATTGACGGGTTTAACGGTGCTAACTACGGCGATGATAAATACAGCTAATCCATTAAAAAGAAGCTTTACAGACGAGATTGATGCTTCTTCAAGTCAAGAAGAAGTTAAACCAAAAAAGAAATACCCAAATGCTTCAAAGGAACTTGATTTAACATCTACTGAACAATATTCCAGCAAGAGTCTATTTATGAACATTACTCTGAATGACTTTTATATTAAAGATTTAGGAATAGACAGCAATCGAAACTACCATTTGTTGCTAGCGCCTATAAAGACTAGTAATCAATATTTCTTAGTTACCCTCTATTCCGATAAAAAGATCAAAAAACATACTAAAATAACCATTCAAGGGTTCTTAAATGGCAAAAGTAAAGTTAATTCTGAAGATATCGATGCTGGAATCAATCCAAAGTTTCTCGATAAAACAGTTGTTACCATGATGGCTGATCGAATACTATCTTGATTTTAAGATACAAAAAAACCGAATGTCTATTCAACATTCGGTAATTACTTGATTACATATAATACCGGTGATCGGGGTCGAACCGATACTCCTTATACAGGAACAGGATTTTGAATCCTGCGCGTCTGCCAATTCCGCCACACCGGCATATCTCTATGCCTGATTATTTGAGCATAACCAAAGGCGGTAACCGGATTTGAACCGGTGATGAAGGTTTTGCAGACCTCTGCCTTACCACTTGGCTATACCGCCATATTCAATTATTACAGCAATTGGGTTAGCTGGATTCGAACCAGCGCATGATGGAGTCAAAGTCCATTGCCTTACCGCTTGGCTATAACCCAATAAAGGGCGGTATGTGGGAATCGAACCCACGTGTGTCGGTACCACAAACCGATGTGTTAACCACTTCACCAATACCGCCATGATAAAAGGTAGAAACAGGGATAGTAGGAATTGAACCCACACCGACGGTTTTGGAGACCGTAGTTCTACCTTTAAACTATATCCCTAAATATGGAGGGGAGTGGATTCGAACCACCGAACCCGAAGGAGCGGATTTACAGTCCGCCGCGTTTAGCCAGACTTCGCTACCCCTCCAAAATGGCGCGGGACGGAATCGAACCGCCGACACATGCAGCTTCAATGCATTGCTCTACCGACTGAGCTACCGAGCCATTTAACGGTCCCTGCGGGAATCGAACCCGCGATCTCCTGCGTGACAGGCAGGCGTCCTAACCAACTAGACCAAGGAACCAAATATTTAATTATTTAAAACCAATTGCGGGAGAAGGATTTGAACCTCCGACCTTCGGGTTATGAGCCCGACGAGCTACCAGACTGCTCCATCCCGCGATAATAAAAAATGAATCTCATATTTGAAGGAGGATGTGGGATTCGAACCCACGCGCCGCTTTCGCGACCTGACGGTTTTCAAGACCGTTCCCTTAAGCCGGACTTGGGTAATCCTCCATAGCTTAAAAAGTTAAAGCTTATACAATTGTGTAACTATTGATGAATTAACATCAATGACCCGTACGAGATTTGAACTCATGTTACCGCCGTGAAAGGGCGGTGTCTTAACCACTTGACCAACGGGTCATATTAAACGGAGAAGGAGGGATTTGAACCCTCGCGCCGCGTTAGCGACCTACACCCTTAGCAGGGGCGCCTCTTCAGCCACTTGAGTACTTCTCCAGACATAGTGGGCCTAAATGGACTTGAACCATCGACCTCACGCTTATCAGGCGTGCGCTCTAAACCAGCTGAGCTATAGGCCCATAACAGTGGCAAAGCGGGTGACGAGAATCGAACTCGCGACAACAGCTTGGAAGGCTGTGGTTTTACCACTAAACTACACCCGCATAATACCTGCGACATCTCTTAACAAGCGTAATGCTTATTAACGGTCCCTGCGGGAATCGAACCCGCGATCTCCTGCGTGACAGGCAGGCGTCCTAACCAACTAGACCAAGGAACCAATTAAAAATTACAAAACTAATTGCGGGAGAAGGATTTGAACCTCCGACCTTCGGGTTATGAGCCCGACGAGCTACCAGACTGCTCCATCCCGCGATAATATTATTAATTATTAACCAGAGTCCATACAAAACGATGGACCCTGTAGGACTCGAACCTACGACCGAGCGGTTATGAGCCGCCTGCTCTAACCAACTGAGCTAAAGGTCCGGAAGAATAGCGGCGAAGGGGATCGAACCCCCGACCTCCCGGGTATGAACCGGACGCTCTAGCCAGCTGAGCTACACCGCCAAAAACTATTACATAAAACCGACAAACAATTTTGTCTATCGGGAAGACAGGATTCGAACCTGCGACCCCCTGGTCCCAAACCAGGTGCTCTACCAAGCTGAGCCACTTCCCGAAAAAACTAATGCACCCAGTAGGAGTCGAACCTACAACCTTCTGATTCGTAGTCAGACACTCTATCCAATTGCGCTATGGGTGCATATTCATTATAGTGCCGAGGACCGGAATCGAACCGGTACGGTAATTACTTACCGCAGGATTTTAAGTCCTGTGCGTCTGCCAGTTCCGCCACCCCGGCGTTACTATAATGAAAGCGGAAGACGGGATTCGAACCCGCGACCCCCACCATGGCAAGGTGATGTTCTACCACTGAACTACTTCCGCATTATGCCGACTAGAGGATTCGAACCTCCGACCCCCTGTTTACAAGACAGATGCTCTGCCAGCTGAGCTAAGTCGGCATAAAAACAATACTTTCATATCTTACTAAATGTTACTCAATATTGCAACAACAATATTGAATACGGGTGAAAGGACTTGAACCTTCATGTCCAAAGGACACTAGAACCTAAATCTAGCGCGTCTGCCAATTCCGCCACACCCGCATGGTGTGTATATATGTTGCAAATGAGCCGTGACAGGTTCGAACTGTCGACCCTCTGATTAAAAGTCAGATGCTCTACCAACTGAGCTAACGGCTCATGATGAATGGAGGATACAGGGATCGAACCTGTGACCTCCTGCTTGTAAGGCAGATGCTCTCCCAGCTGAGCTAATCCTCCATCATAATGAAACAGCGTGGCAGCTCCCTATCCTCGCGGGTAGTTTCCCACCAACTACTTTCGGCGCGGAGAAGCTTAACTTCTGTGTTCGGCATGGGAACAGGTGTATCCTTCTCACTATCGCCACCACACTATTT
>NZ_VDFO01000043.1:0-23696 GCF_009600995.1 Companilactobacillus halodurans
AGCGTATCAATCTTCAAATTTTTTGGCTCCGAGCAAGCTCGTCAGCCAAATAAAAAACAGCTAGACCAATTATGATCTAACTGCTTATGTAAACTGCCATCAACTTAATTTGACGAACAGCCTATTTAAACGTTTAACGTGGCCGTGTTGACCAACTTCAACTTTGGGCAAATCAGTATTTTTAATCGTAATCTTCGTGTGGTCAAAGACTTGTTCATAGCCAAATTGACGATAGTAGCCAAAGGAAAATGGTGCTAAATACGAAAGCGTCACGTTATCTTGATACATATCAGATAAGGCTGCTTTCATCAATGAACTAGCGCCTCCTCGCCCGCCAAACTCGGGAGCACTCATGACATCCCCAATTCCATTCATCTTAAAATCCACCCCGTGAAAATTAATATTGAATGGAATACTTAATAAACCGCTGCCTAAATTCGATTCATTCATGATGCCATATACTTTTGAATGATCATACCGTTCTTTAAGCACGTCACGCCGTTGTTTAGAATCGGTCCGATTAAATGAATATAAATATAAATCATAGAACTTATCAAAATCATCTTTCGCTAATAAATATTTATTCATATTATTCTCCCCATAAAAAAATACTATTCTTTTGCGAATAGTATCTTTTTTGTTTTTTTTATTCAACCAACTTAAAACTACTCCAAGGCTCGATATAACTCAACAAGAAAGCCTCGTTAGAATTCAGGTGTCCCACAATATTACGACGACCATCATTTTTAATATCGCGAAGTGCTATTTGCGTCTCACCTTTGTATTGACCGTAGTCTTCATTAACAATGATGATATCGCCTCGTTGGATATCTTGAGTATCATGGGCAGGGAAGTACCCATCACGGTATTTAACTCGTGTCATTGTACTACGTAACAAATAATCAGATGCATCACCACGATATACATGAGTAGATTTTAAGACAACTTCTTTTTCGAGATCTGTGATATTGGAGGACAAATCTACTTTCAAAGTTGGGTATGTTGCATAAAAGGCAGTTGCAGCTTTTTTTAATTCTTCATCAGAAGCATAAGTGTTTCCAATAATTACATCATCAACTACCCCAGTCAAAAGCAAATGCTTAACTTGAGTTTCGATTGGCAAGTCACGATCGTCTTCCAAAGTTGGCAGACCATCTTGAACTGGCCAAGGACCAAAGGTTGCTTCATGCGAACTGACAAAAGCAGCTGAGTGGATATTGCGTTTCTTGAAGAAATTCGACCACTTGATAAAAAACTTCTCGCCTAATCCAGTATATCTTTGAGGATAGAAATTATGACAACCTAAAAGATTATTTTTATCGGGATGATAAGAAATAATATTGTCCAAATAATGCGTACCAGAACTCATATTGATTTCAATCTTCAATCCGTAAGGATTACGAGTCATCTTAGCTTCTTCCATACCAGAGAAGCCTTCATCTAATCTAATTCCATAGGCACCAAGCTCATGGAAAAATGATAGATCATCATAACTGATAGCTAGTGCTTTAAACAAACGTGGATTCATATCAACAATCGTTAAAAACCCTAGTTTATTTGCATAAGCAATTGTTTCTTTAAAACGGTTGATAGTTTTATCTTTGTCATCGCCTAATTCAAGCAATGAGGCAAAAATTCTAGAATAACCAAGTTTACTAGCAGTATCGAGATACTTTTTATCTTCATCTAAAGTTGAATGCTCTGGATAAAGCGATAATCCGAGTCTTCTCAAAACGAGACCTCCAAAAAATTATTATTTAGCAGCAGCTTCTTTAGTCTTACCAAGTTCAACGGCCAATTTTTCTTTATCCATTGACTTGAAGAAGTACCAGTACATCAAAGTATCAAGAATAATGTTGATAATTTGCATGACTGAACCGGAAATGTGACCAGTTGCAATGAATCCAGAAAGGATTGGTGGAGTTGTCCATGGAATATAGACACCCATTGGTCTTGCAACTAAGTTTGTTGCCATACCAATATAAGTTGTCAAAACATTAATAAGTGGTGTCAAAATAAATGGAACTAATAATCTATAGTTCATAACGATTGGTAATCCGAACAAGATAGGTTCATTAATATTAAAGATTGCAGGCCCGGCAACCAATTTACCTAAGGTCTTCAACTCTTTACTCTTAGAAGCAAAGGCTAGCAAGAAGGCTAAACCGATTGTGGCACCAGAACCACCCATGTGAACGAAGTTATCAAAGAATGATGTTGTAACAATGTTTGGAAGTGCTTTGCCAGCTGTAAAGGCAGCGTGGTTAGCATTTAGTGCTGTCAACCAGATAGGCATCATAACACCAGAAACAACGTTAGCACCGTGAATACCGAAGACCCATAGGAATGAAACTAAGAATTCGGCTACTAGAGCACCTGGCAATGTATTACTCAAGTGACTCAATGGATCAGCTAAGAAGAAGGAAATGATGTTTGGAATACTTTGCATTGGTGTTGCTTCAACACCTAGACGAATCAACCAAACAAGCAATAGAACTAAGAAACCTGGGAACAAAGCAGCAAATGAATTACTTACTGCAGGTGGAACTGTATCAGGCATCTTGATCGTCCAGTTCTTGTGAACCATCCAAACGTAGAAGTCGGTAATAAATAAGCCGACGATAATAGCTGTAAATAGTCCAGCTGAATCAAATTGTGTTAATGGAATCCACAATGCTCCAGCTTTATCTGTTTTCAATGGGATAGTTAAAATAAAAGCACCCAAGGAAACAATTGATGCAGAAATTGGATCGACTTTATAACTTTTAGCTAAGTTATAAGAGATACCAATAACGGCAACCAAACCCATAATATGGAATGAAGCGTTAGTTGGATATTGTAGAACTGTTGCCCAATTCTTACCAAAGATACTAGCCATGAAGTCTAGATAGGCTTGAATTGGAAATTGTGCAATGATCATGAAGATTGAACCAATGATGATCATTGGAACGGCCAATGTCATACCATCACGCAAAGCAATCAAATGACGTGAAGAAGCAAGCTTGCCGGCGATAGGAATAATCTTATCTTGGACGAAGCTGTTAGATTTCTTTCCAGCCATATGTAAAACCCCCTCAAATGAAATTTGTTACTAAGCAGAAACACTGTTATCCGCTTACAAAAACCATTGTAAACCTTTTCATTAAGATGTGTATAGTTTTATGCCAGTTAGTAATATATTTTTATAAAAAAACACGTCACTAATCTGTGACATGTTCCGTAAAACGATTATCAATATGGTCTACCATTTTATGGTAAGCACAATTGGAAATCTGTTCCATTGTATAAACGATTGGCACTTGCGTTGTAACGTTAATATGCCCTTTACGATTTTGTGGCGTATCATAAGAAATCGAAAAATCAGTTATCTGATTCAAAATTGAATATGAGTTAGCCGTTAGAGCAATTGTTTCAGCACCATTTTTCTTGTAATACCTGGCCTGCTCTAACACTTGATCTGTCTCCCCAGAGATTGATACTAAGATTAAAAGCGTCTTACTAAAATCTCGGTCCGAGAAAGGTTCAGGTTGGAATGGATCAATAATTGGCAAGGCATAAATACCATAACTTGATAGAATGCTAGCACCATATTGAGCTATGCGACCACTGTTTCCGACTCCAAAAAACAAAACTAAATCTGAAGCATTGATCATGTCAGCAGCTTGATTAACCTTATTATCAAAGGGTTCTTCATCTGCTACTAGCTGGAAGAAATTTTTAATTGGTTCCATGCTAGGATCTTGTTGGGATTTAGCCGGTTGTTTCAAACTTTGTTTTAAAGCAAATTTAAATTCTGAAAAGCCGCTATATTCCATCTTTTTCAAGAATCTCAAAATAGTTGTCGTTGAAACATGTGCTGCATCTGCCATTTCACGAATTGTCATATTTTGAACTTCTTTAGTATGACCGATAATATATTTATAAACTATCAACTCAAGCCGATTCAATTCATGTACTTTTTGGTATGGGAACATATTCAAACCTCCTTTTTATTGGTATATATCATTTTTAGTAAAACTATTATTATTATAAATGTAACAAGTTACATATTCTATAACTAAAAAAGCTAAAACAAAATATTTTTAATTTTGTTTCAGCTTTTTTTATTGAATTCAGTCTAATTGTGAACCGTTTGAACGGATTACTTTTTGATACCAATAGAATGAATCCTTCTTTGAACGTTCAAGTGTCCCTTTACCTTCATCGTCTTTATCGACATAGATAAAGCCATAGCGTTTCGACATTTGACCAGTTCCAGCAGAAACTAAATCAATACAACCCCAAGGTGTGTAGCCTAAGAGATCAACACCGTCTTCATTGACTGCTTTAATCATTTGTTCAACGTGAGCACGTAGATAATCGACACGATAATCATCATGAATGCTGCCGTCTTTTTCAACTTTATCATAAGCACCGAAACCATTTTCAACAATCATCAATGGCTTGTGATAATGTTCAGTCAACCAATTCATTGAGTAACGCAAACCAATAGGATCAACTGGCCAACCCCAATCGTTATATTTTAGATTAGGATTCTTAACGGTTTCACGATCACCAACGAACTTGAATTCTGGATTATCGTCGCTATATTTAACAGTCATGGAATTATAGTAACTAAAGCCAACATAATCAACTGTTCCTTCTTTTAAAACAACACGATCTTCAGCAGTGATATCAGGTCTTAAGTCATGATTCTTAAAGTATGCTTCCATCCCAACAGGATACTCACCTAAAGCCTGAACATCACCCCACCAGTAACGTCTTTGCATGGCTTTTTCAGCTAAAAGAATATCTTTTGGATCTGAAGAAGCTGGATAAACGGGTGTGAAATTGAGCATATTACCAATTTTAAAATCAGGATTGATCTGGTGACCAATTTTAACAGCTAACGCACTTGCAACAACCTCATAATGTGATGCTTGGTACATTAAAGCTTCACGTTCTTGTTCGGATTCATTATCTCTAAAAATCAAGCCTGAATCAGTTGCAATTGAAAAGTCATTTGTGTACGTAGTTTGGTTATTGATTTCATTGAAGGTCATCCAATACTTAACCTTATCTTTGTAACGTTTGAAACAAACAGTTGCAAATTTAACAAAGAAGTCGATAACCTTACGATTACGCCAGCCGCCATATTCTTTAACTAAGTGATATGGCATTTCAAAATGTGACAAAGTAATAACTGGTTGAATGCCATATTTCAAGCATTCATCAAACAAATCATCATAAAACTTTAAGCCTGCTTCATTAGGTTCTTTTTCATCGCCTTTGGGAAAAATCCTTGTCCAAGCAATTGAAGTTCTAAAACTCTTAAATCCCATCTCAGCAAATAATTTAATATCGCCTTTATAATGGTGATAAAAATCGATTGCTTCATGATTTGGATAATTCTTGCCAGCAATCACGCCATCAGTAATTTCACGGGGATGTTGATAAGCACCAGCTGTCATAATGTCAGAAACACTGACACCTTTACCGTCAACGTTCCAAGCTCCCTCAAGTTGGTTAGCGGCAACAGCTCCTCCCCATAAGAAGTCTTTTCTTAAACCACTTTTTGTTACTTCAGTCATATAAAAACCTCACTTAATCTTATATCTTTTAATTATTTATTCGGAAATATCTTCACCGTTTGAAGAGATGACTTTTTGATACCAAGCAAAGGAATCTTTCTTATAACGTTTAAGACTGCCATTTCCCTCATCGTCTTGGTCGACATAAATCATGCCATAACGTTTTTTCATCTCACCGGTACTTGCTGAAATCAAATCAATGTGGCCCCAAGGCGTGTAACCAATCAAATTGACACCGTCTTCTTTGACAGCTTTTTCCATTTGTAAAATATGATCGTGGAAATAAGAAATACGATATGGATCATGAATTGAACCATCTTTTTCTAATTTATCGTAGGCACCAAAACCATTTTCAACGATAAATAGTGGCTTATGCCAACGATCCGTCATCCAATTCATTGCATAACGCAAACCAACTGGATCGATTTGCCAACCCCAATCAGATTTTTCAACATAAGGATTGGATACTAAATCGTTATCTTCATCATAGTCAAAGTGGGTCTCGCCCTCTTTAGCTTTAGTTGTAAATGACATGTAATAACTAAAACCAACGTAATCCACAACGCCAGCTTTAATAGTTGCTAAATCTGCATTGGTGATATCCAAATCATAGCCTTTACGTTCCCAGTATTTTTGAATCCACTCTGGATAAAAACCTAGAGCTTGCACATCGCCAAAGTAATAACGATATTGCATTGCACGTTCGGCTTTCATGATATCTGCCGGCTTAGAAGTCAAAGGATAAACCGGACACATTGCAATCATTGATCCTACTTGTAATGATGGGTCAATCTTTTTAGCAATTTGAACTGCTTTAGCGCTGGCCACGAATTCATAATGGGCAGCTTGGAACATTTCCTTTTCCCAGTTGTCATCCTTACCTAACTGCAAGCCAGAATCTTGCAACAATGGGTGTGGATCGCGCCAGTCGGTTTGATTATTGATTTCATTGAAAGTCATCCAATATTTAACTTTATCTTTATAGCGTTTGAAACAAACCTCAGCAAAGTGGTCGAAGAATTCAATCATCTTGCGATTGCTCCAGCCGCCATATTCTTTTACCAAGTGATATGGCATTTCAAAGTGTGACAAGGTGATAACAGGTTGAATTCCATATTTCAAACATTCATCAAACATATCATCATAAAACTTCAGACCAGCTTCATTAGGTTCTTTCTCATCGCCATTGGGAAAAATTCTTGTCCAAGCAATTGAAGTTCTAAAGCATTTAAGTCCTAATTCAGCAAATAGCTTAATATCTTCAGGATATTTGTGGTAAAAATCATTACCCCAGTGATTTGGATAAATTTCGCCATCTTTGACGCCATCGGTAACTTTTCGAGCAACATCTTTAGACCCAGAAGTCATGACATCAGCGATGCTGACACCTTTATTGCCTTCATTCCAGCCACCTTCTAGTTGGTGAGCGGCAACAGCTCCTCCCCAAAGAAAACCATCGGGCATTTTTATTCCTTCACTCATAAATTATTTTCCTTCTTTATCAAGTCTCTTGTACAAGTCAACGATTTCTCCTGCTAAATCTCTAAAGGTAATAGCATTCATAATGTGATCTTGTGAGTGGACCATCAAAAGTGTCACGGTAGCATGTTCACCATTAGCTTCTTTAGTTAACATCCCTGTTTGAGTATTGTGAGCATCGACTAAAGCTTGGTCTGATTCCTTTAATTTCTTTTCTGCAAGTTCAAAATCGCCCTTTTTGGCAGCATTGATAGCTTCAAAAGCAGAACTCTTGGCATTTCCACCGTTAATAATCAAGCCCATTACTGTTTCTAGTTGTTTATCATGTGTTTCTTCTGCCATAATTACTTCTCCTCAACTTTAAATTAATTTAAACGCTTACTTTATTTTTTAAAATTAAAAGGGTGCAAGTATTTGCACCCTTTAAGTTTTACATATCAAAGACTAGCCGATTGATTTAACAGCTTCTTTGAGAACTTTTTCACCATTCATCATTCCGTAGTCTTGCATATTAATAACTTCAACAGGAATGCTTAACTTACCTTTGAATTGTCCCTCTAAATATCTAACTTGAGGTCCAAGCATTAAGATATCAGGCTTTTTTTCATCCAATTTTGCATCTGCATCAGCAGCGGAGGTAGCAAAAATTTCTGCATCGATTCCGTCACTTTCAGCAGCCTTTTGCATCTTTGTAACTAATAAACTTGTTGACATACCAGCAGCACAACATAACATAATTGTTTTTTCAGCCATAATCAAAAACCCCTTTTATTAAAATCATTTATTTGTTTTCTCATTAAAACGTTTGCTAAAAACGCTTTCATAGAACAATTAGATTGTATAACGACAATCAAACTTTATCAAGATGTTTTTACTAAAAAACAAAAATTTCTAAACATTTTTATACTTAGCGTTCTACTATTTTACAAATGTTCCTGCTGAAAAATTTGGTCAAAAAAAACTGTCAATTTTAATAAATCAACAGTTTTTATTTAAATTCACCTTTTAGAACTCGATCAATCATTTTGGCTACGCCGTCTTGATTATTGCTTTGTGTAATTCTCCAGGCAACATCTTTAACACTATCGATGGCATTCTCCATTGCAACGCCATAACCAGCTTCTTTAACCATTTCTAAATCATTTCCATAATCACCAAATGTCATAAAATCAACCATGGGAATATTTGCAAACTCAGAAATTTTTTGCAAAGCAGACAACTTAGTAACATCTTGTCCATTTATTTCAAAATAATAACTACCTGACCGACTAATCGTGACCGGCAAAGACGTGAAGGATTCCAATTTCTTTTGTAATTCAGGCAATCTTTTAGGTGGACAGCTGAAACAAACTTTATAAATATCAAAATCATTTCGATTATTGACTTTGATTAAATCCTCCATCGAACGAGCTTTCAAATGATGTCGACTCATTCCTTCAAAATAAGTTGTAAAACTATGTCGTGGATCATAAATATAAATATCGTTTAATCCATCTAAAACTACTTTGAATTTACTGAACTCGCTTCGTTTAAGGATTTCAGCAACTACACCATGGTCTAATGGTTGATCAATAATTTTTTTGCCATCGGAATCAACTACTACAGCCCCATTCAAAACGACTCGAAAACCTGGAACTTTTAAATCATTGGCAAAAAATTTATTAACTGAATCAAGTGTTCTTCCTGAACAAATAGCAAAATTAATCCCGGAACTGACTGCAGCACGAACTGCACGAATATTTTCAGAAGATATTTTGCTGTAGCTATTTAACAAAGTTCCGTCCAAATCAGTTCCAATAAATTCAATCATCTATAAAAGTAACCCCTTACACAAAAACAATTTAAATTAATGATACGACACTCCCTCATAAAAAAGAAGTCTTATTAATAAATTATCGTGCTACAAGGATTTTCTTAAAGTCAGAAATGAATCCCGGATACGATATATCGATTGCTTCAATATTTTTAATTTTAAAGGGCGTGTCAGTTAAAATTGAAGCTACACAAAGCATCATCGCTATTCGATGATCATTATGACTATCGACATCGTCTTTAACGACTACTTTTTGTTCTCCTTGTATGACAATGTAATCATCATTAACTTGCATAACGATACCTAACTTTGCCAATTCGACACGCATATTTCTGATTCGGTCACTAATCTGCAAATGGGCATCATGAATCCCTCTAATAACCGTTTGTCCTTTAGCTTGTGAAGCCATCAAGGCTATTAAAGGTATTTCATCAATAATGAAAGGAATTTGTTTCGCATTAATTTCAGTCCCGTGAAGTTGTTGATATTTAATAATCAAATCGCCAAAAGGTTCCACGCTATCAACTGAGCGATTCTCTATTTGAATCTTAGCCCCCATTTGCTTAGCAACGTTTAAGAGGCCAATTCTAGTCTCATTAAGACCTACTTTAGGCAAAGTTATCTGACTGTCCGGAGAAATCAAGGCTCCAGCGATGTATGCTGCAGCTGATGAAAAATCTCCCGGAATCGTCAAATCCTGACCTTTGAGTCGACTGTGACCTGGATGAACAACAATAATATCTGGGTCAACTGACACATCTGCACCAAAATAATTAGCTAATACCTCGGTGTGATTTCTAGTTGGAAGTTTCCGGATAATTTTTGTTTCGGAATTGGCAAAAATTCCAGCCATAACTAGACCACCCTTAATTTGAGCACTAGAAATATCCTGCTGGTAAGTGATTCCTTTCAAATTATCGTTGCCTTGGATTTTCAATGGCAGAGTTTCATCGCTTAAAAACTGATAATTAGCTCCCATTTTTTTGAAAAGGTTCAACAAATCTGTCGCCGAGCGCTTGCTTAAATAGTCTCCTCCACGAATTTCGTATGGGTTATTGCTACTTGCTAAGGCACCTAATAATAAGCTCTCTAAAGTCCCGACGTTGTCAATATTCAATGGTTCATCGAGTGGCTTGAACTTATGATCGACACCTTTGATAATCATGTCATTATTACTTATTTCGGTATGAATCTTCGCCCCTAATTGTTGAAAAATCTTAGCTGTAACAGCTAAGTCGTAAGAGTACGTAAAATTACTGATTTGCGTAACTCCCTTTGCTAACGCACCAAAAATTATAGCTCGATGTGCAATACTTTTATCCCCAGGTACTGTAACCTCACCTTGAAACTTAAATTTAGATGGTCGCGTATTATAATCAAACATTCATTACACCTCAAATATATTTATAAGCGTTTCATTATATATTAATCAAATGCCCTCTTATTGCTTTCATACTGTTACGCTACCTAATTTTCAAATATAAAACAAACTTAAAGTCTTGAGAATAAAAAAAATAGGACATCTGCCCTATTTTAAAATAATTTATTCATTAAACACATAATCTGTATATAGCTTCAGCGAATATTTCCATTGCTTTTTTCATATCAGCTTTGCTCCAATTCTCATTAGCTTGGTGCATGAAATCAGGAGTGGTTGGCAACATTGCCCCAAAAGCCACACAGTTGTGCATTGTTCTCGCAAAAGTTGCGCCACCAGAAATTGCTGGTTGAGATTTTGTGTCGCCAGTTAAATCTTGATAAGTCTTCATCAAGGTCTTAACCAATTCACTATCTGTTGGTACATAAAGTGGTGCAACGTAATCAAAATCTTCATATTTCAAATCAAATTTTGCGACAGAATCAGAAACTTTTTGAATCAATTCGTCATGGTCAACTTTGACAGGAATTCTCATATCAATCTGCATTCTCGACTCATCTTTAGTAATCTTTAAGCTGGAAATATTAAAAGTCAATTTACCAGAAACATCATCAGAAACATCGCCTAACAAATTTGTAGCATTAGCATCTTCACCAAAGGCTTTGAGAAATTGCAATACCTTAATATCAGGATAGACGTCACTCAAGGCAATACCCAATCTAACTACAGCATTGACTCCTTGTGGTGCATTCATTGCGTGAACAGATTTTCCGGCAACTTCAATTTGACCATCTTGGTGTTCAGCCTCAAAGTTATGATTTTGTAAAGCAGCATATACTTCAGCTTGTTTTGGACCATCATAAATAGCTTTTCCAGGTACAGCATTAAAGGCATTTTCTAAGTCAATGTTCAATTCATTTGAACCAGGACCAGTTAGATATGACTGTTGCAAGCCCTTTTCAGCATAAATCAATGGAAATTCTGCATCGGGAGCAATTCCCATATCGATGGGATCTTCTTTCTTATTGTATTCTGCCAAACATCTCCATAAGATTTCTTCATCAGTCCCAAAAATCACTCGAATTTTCTTATTGAATTTATAACCTTTATCAAGAATTGCTTTGATAGCATAAATAGCTGCAATCGTAGGACCTTTATCGTCTTGAGTGCCACGACCATAAAGTTTATCATCCTTTTGCGTTAATTTATAAGGTTCAACATCCCAAGCCTCTAAGTTTCCCGCTGGGACTTCATCCAAATGACCAACGATTCCAAAAGTTTGGTCGCCTTCACCGATGTCAGCATAGCCATAATAACCGTTTGGATCTTCAAAAGTTTTGAAACCTAGCTTTTCAACTAAGGACAAAGCTTCATCTAAAGCCTTCTTAGGTCCTTTTCCAAATGGTGCTTTAGATTCTTTGGGCTCATTGAACGAAGCAATTCCAACTAACTTGCTTAAATCATTAATAGCCTCTTCTTGAATTTGATCTGTAATAAACTTTTCCATTCTAAAATTCCCCTAAAAATTTATTTAAATAACTTATTTAAACATTGAGCAAACAACTAAGAACACAGCAACAACTACAAACAAAATAGCGACTAATTTCCACATGTACTTCCACCATTTAACAATGTCGACGTGGCCAATTGCTAAAGCGCCCATTACGATACCAGAAGTTGGCGTAATCAAGTTGACCAACCCAGAAGCTGATTGATAGGCGGTAATAACTAGTGAACCATCAACGCCAGAGAATTTGCCCAATGGTCCCATAATTCCCATGGTAGCTGCAGCAAGTCCGGAAGTCGATGGAATCAAAAATGACATTGGAATGTAGAAAATATAAGTCAAAACGATGAAAACACCAGCTGAAAGGTTTTGTAGGCCAGTTTCACCAGCGTGCAAAACGGTGGCAGTGATATATCCATTATTCATAATAACTTGAATCCCACGTGCGACCGCCACGATAATAGCAACGCTTAGAAAATCATTCATTCCGCCTAAAAAGGCATCGATATATTCAGACTCTTTCATGCCAAAGACAAACATAATCACAACTGACATCATCAAGAATAACGTCGTGATTTCAGTAAAGTACCAAGTTCCTAAAGGAGCTAAATCTTTACCAATCAAAGCACCTAAGAATGGTACATTGGTTAACCACTTAGTGAAGTGGTCAAAGAAAGTCCAATTTGGATTCAAACTTGACCATGGAATCAAACTAGCAATCATTACAATAAAAGTTAAAGCAAAGAGCCAAAGCACAGCTTTTTGTTTCTTAGTTAATTTTTGACCAACAGTTCTTTCAGCCATGGAAAATTCACGTAAGTCCTTTTCACGGCGTTCAAAAACATATGATTGTGAAGGATCTTTTTTGATTTTATCTGCATAGCGCATAACATAAATGATACTAATTGCTGTTACAATAATCAGCAAGATAAAACGTGGAATCAATCCCTTACCTGGTGAAATATTGATTGTCTGTGAAGCAACTCCAGTAGCAAAAGGGTTAACTGTCGATGCTAAACAACCAACTTGAGAGCCAATCAAAGCTATAGAAATAGCCGTTATCGAATCATAACCAACACTGATCATGACCGGAATCAAGATTGGATAAAAAGCAATCGTCTCTTCACCCATACCATATGTTGACCCACCGATGGCAAATAATATCATTAAAATTGGAATCAAAGCTTTTTCTTTACCTTGATACTTTTGAACAGTGGAACTAATTCCATCATCCAAAGCCTTCGTTTTATTGACGACTCCTAAGAATCCACCAATTACTAAGATAAAGAGTGAAACTGAAATTGAACCTTCAGTCTCAGAAGTTCCAACCATACCATTGATTGGAGCCAGAAAAACATCCCAGATTCCTTGAGGACTGCTTGTTCGGGCTTTGTATGTACCTGCAATAATATTTCCCGCTTTAGTGGTTGCATACTGTCCTGCGGGGATAATCCAAGTCAAAACTGCGACTAGAATTATTAGGAAAAACAAAATAGTATAAGCCGATGGCATTTGCCATTTTTTGGTTTTCTTTCCCATTAATTCAACCCTCCATTATTTAATATAAACTCAGGATATACGATAAAATCGCCTATTACAATGATTTGCATCAAAATACTTTTATGGTCATGTTTTCAAGAACAGTTGTGCAAACGTTTGCAAAATATTACAATATTAATAAGTATTCTAAAAAGGAGCGATTAAAATGACTGATACGATGGAATTTGGTAAAAAAATCAATCATCGTCCAATTATTGTAAGCCTTATTTTAAGCTTAATTGCTGGTGGATTAGGATTAATCGCCAATTTCAAAGTAAGTTTAGCATTATTTTTTATAATGCTTTTTCTCTGTATTTGCGTTTACTTTCCAATTTATCTTCGTGATTTATTTGGCCATTGGCAGTTAGAAAATCATGGAATTTCTTACTATAAGATGGACTCGTATTTAGACAAATTAAAAATGATTTTATTTCCCAAAAATGTAGATTTTCAATTTATCAGTTATTCACAAATCAAAAATTTTAAAGTTATCGAAGAAGACAAAGATTATTCATTAGAGAACCTCTTAACAATCAAACCTGCTAAGCAATCGATTTTTCCTTGGTCAAGAAAACCCTTTTTCTTAAAATTGGAACTCAATCAAAGCGAAATCGATTTAGACCTTTCTTACGATCAGCTTCATGACAAACAAAATGCCCTCTTTCGCTTGGCTACAGCTTTAAAATTCTTAAAACAAAAAATTGATTAAAGCAATTTTGTTAATCCAGCGATAGATGACTCAAGAAGTCATCTTTTTTTTGAAAATTTTCTCGACGCTCTATTAAACGTTTTGCAAAACCTGCACAAAGGTACTGTTCTTCTTTTGTTTCTGGTACAAGTTTTGGCATCTCTAAAGATTTATTTGAACGCAAAGCGACTAAAGTACAAAAGCTTGTAAAAGCAATCTCTGAAGTATCATCTTTTAAATCCTGACTGATGATTTTTGTGAAAACCTCAATTTGTCTGCCGCTGATTCCTGTTACGATTGATTCGATTTTGATATGTTTCTCAGTAGTGATTGGGTGCCAAAAATTGACATGGTCATAACCTGCTGTTGCAATTTTTCCATGTACGACTTTAAAACTGGCCAAACCAGCATTTTCATCCAATAGACTTAAAGTTTTACCACCAAAAAGCGTCTGTTTATCGTTTAAATCAGCTGCAAAGACGATTCTTTCACTGATAGTTTTTGTTTCCTGACAAGTGATTTGTTTCATTTAGCTACCTCACATTTTTTAATCAAATAATTATATTTTAACTTTTCAAATTTCGATTTCAAATTTATATTATAATATCATTAATAACAATTCTGGAGGGAAATATGGCTTTTCTACTTTGGTATACGAATTATTTTATCGATATAAACTCTGATAATTCAGTTGATCCTCGAACAATCGAATCAATTGGAGAATTAGGCAACGTATCCACTAACGGGAACAATACCGCTTGGCACATCCAATCTCAGTTGGGTGAAGAGGATTTTAATAGACATTTGAATAAAATTTTGACAGATAATACCAAAATTAATCCCGATGATGTCACAGTTACCAAGGGCATTGATGGAGGACCATTTAAAATGCTTTAGACGAACTCAATTAATTGGGTTCGTTTTTTGTTAATTATTTTTAAGGTTATTGTTCACAAGAATAAGTAAAAAATTATATAATATATAAAATTAGTTTAAAAAGGAGTACTTTATGATTCTTATTGCACTTTCTGCTGTTATTTTGCCGTTAGTTTTATTAGGCATTCTCAACATGCCGGCTACCAAAGGGATGTCGATCAGTGCATTTATCGTTTTATTAGAAGGTTATTTCATCTGGAAAATGCCCTCAAAAGTTTTATTAGCTTCAATTTTTCAATCCATCCACAAAGCCTTGCCGATCCTTTGGATTCTCTTTGGAGCATTGATGATGTTGACTACCCTTCAACACACTGGTGCAATTGAACGAATCAATTCAGGGTTTCACAAAATATCTGCTGACATGCGCCTACAACTAATCTTAGTAGCATTTTTATTTGGAGGCTTAATTGAGGGTGTTTCAGGATTTGGAACACCTGCCATGGTCACAGCGCCATTATTGATTGCTCTAGGATTTTCACCCATGGCCGCGGTTACGCTTGCCTTAGTAGCTGATTCAACGCCCGCATCATTTGGAGCAGTTGGTACGCCATTGACAGTTGGATTAAGCAATGTCAGTGAAAAAGCTGATTTCTTGAATGCCATTGGTCAACGCATCACGCAACTAGATTTGTTCTCAGGTACTTTTATGCCCCTATTACTAATCTTCATGTTAACGTTTTTATTTGGCAAAAAAGACGATAACCGGTTAAAAGACTTCTTAATGCTCATACCTTGGAGTCTCTTTATCGGATTGGTTTATAGTCTCTTCGCCCTTCTAGTTTCATTTATGGTCAGTTACGAATTTGTTGCTATCCTTGCACCTTTTGCCACAATCATCGTAGCAATCGTTTCAATCAAATTGAAATTACTTCTACCTAAATCAGTCTTTGAAACGCCCTGGACGATTTCTAAAAAGAAAATCAAAGATGATGCCTCAATGTCTTTACTGACTGCCTGGTCGCCATATATTGTGGTTATACTCATGCTTTTAGCGACAAGAACGATTGCACCACTGAAAAGATTCTTAACTGAGACTTTGAATCTTTCTTGGACTACAATCCTTGGGTTCAAGCAAATCAACTCTGACTGGGAATTTCTTTATTCACCTGGAACGCTTTTAACTATCGCCGTTATAATTGGACTCTTGATTCAAGTAAAGTCGCTCAAAAGCTTTTTGCCAACAGCTAAAAAAGTTGTCTTTTCTATGAAATCAACTGCACTGGCCCTAATCGTAACCTTGATTATGGTTCAAATCTTTACTAACTCAGAATTGAATACGACAAACTTACCAAGCATGCCTATGTATATTGCCAAGGTGATTTCCAAATACCTATCATCTATCTGGATTATCATTGCGCCATTCTTGGGTCAATTAGGTTCATTTGTAACTGGTAGTACAACTGTTTCAACCTTGACTTTCGGACAGATTCAAGCTGACATTGCTTCTAAAGCTGGCGTCGGTCAAGATCTTGTCTTAGCTGCCCAATTAATTGGGGCCGCTGCTGGTAACATGATCTGTGTTCACAATATCGTTTCCGTTAGTTCTGTCGTTGGTCTATCAGGTCAAGAAGGAAATATTCTACGTAAAACAGTTGCTCCAGCTTTAATTTATGGATTATTAGTTGGTATTGTCGGATTTATTTTCACTCTCTTCATCTAACTAAAGATAAGTAAGGACTTTCTTCTAAGCCATTTCCTCTATTAGGTGTATTATTCAAATCAGGAAATCAACTGTTTTGGAGGAACTAAAAATGGAAATGGGTTCATTGGCCGAATGGGTCGAAGGTCTAGGAGAGTTATTAGCTGTTTGCGTAGCATTATTTTTGCCATATTATCAAGCTCGTAAAAAGAAACAAGAAAAAAATCAACGAGCTAAACAAGTGATAATCGGCACTTCAAAAACCATTTTGGAACTAAATAATATTCAAAAATCTATCGAATTTGATGAGCTAAAAACCTTTGTGGCCGTTTATTCAGTTTTAACAACTAATGATGCTACGATTAAAATTATGGATTTAGGCAATGAAATTTTGACAATCATCGGTGATGAGAATGTTTTGGATGATTCACAAAAAAGTAAGATTAGAAATTTACAAAATGAAATTAAATTAATAAAGATTTAACAGCAAACCAAAATTTTTCATATGTTATGATTATAATTATTGAATTAAGGAGGTTTTGGTTTATGAACAGCGCTGTTAAGCTTATTATTGGCATTATTGTAATAGCAATTATTTTACTGCTCGCAATTGTTACGGGAACAAAAAGCACCAATTCATCGGAAATTAAGACGACGCCAAAAACTGAAAAAATAGCCCAAGCAAATAAGAATATGATAACTATTCTTTAAAATCAAAAGGGGGTCTTCTTAGTTGGATTAATTAATTCCAACTAGGAAGATCCCCTTTTATTTCTATCTATTCTTCATGAAATGACGCACCAGAATTAGCGTCTAATTCGATTTTTTCATTTTCAAGCTCAGTTACTTCAATGTCCTTGCTATCACGTACTGGTTGTTTTGAAATACTATCAGAATAATCTAATTGATCTAATACTTTTTCATTCGACAAATATTGGTTGATTCTGTTCAAAAGCGTAGGCCCGTTGTAGATAAAGCCTGTGTACACTTGAACCAAACTAGCGCCAGCCATCAAAGCTGCCTTTGCATCTTCTGGCGTAAAGACTCCACCTGAAAACATGATAGGCAGATCAGGATAGTTTTGGTGAATAGCCTTTGTTAGACTCAATGATTTTTTAAAAATAGGCTTTCCACTCAATCCACCGCCTTCATTATGATGAGGCGATTGCAAATTATTGTGGATTGAACTTGGATTAGATGCCGTATTAGTCAAAATGATTCCGTCCATCAAGCCACCCGTTTCTTTGAGCAATTCCAATAATTTTTCAGTAGTAATATCATTCCCAAATTTACAAAAAACAGGTTCTTTAATATGTAAATTATGAATTTCTTGTAAAAGCTTTTTTGCGACTGGAATCTCTTGTAAAGTGGTGACGCCCTTTTGATTAGGACAACTTTGATTCAAAGCGATGTAGTCAGCAAATGAATGGATTTGGCGAATATCTTCTACCATTTCAGCAATCATATCTTCACTATCCAGACCATGTCCTGGAGCGACACTGATACCTAATTTAACGTGTCTAGGCGTATTAGCAAGATGCTTTCTAGTTTCTTCAACGCCCAAATTATTTAAACCCATTCGATTAATAATCGCATTATCTTCTGGCAAACGAAAAATTCGTTTTTTCTTGTTTCCCGGTTGATTATTTTTAGTGATACTGCCAATTTCAACAAAACCTGCCCCTAAAGCACCTAGACTATTGTAAAATTCGGCTTTTTTGTCGAAACCAGCGGCAATTCCAATTGGTGAATCAAAGGTTACGCCTTTGACGGTAACTTTCAGATTATCAAATTTTTTAGTTCGAAAAATCTTTTTTAAAACTTCGGGAGTCTGATTGAACATTTTCAATCCTGAAGCCACGATCTGATGGTCAACTTCTGGATCCATTTTGAAAATTGCTGGTCGCACTAACTTATATAGGTCCATCATTTACCCCAACTTTCCGGATTCTCATACCATTGCTGCAACAATTCCATATCATTTTCTTCAACGTAATCTTGATCTTGGGCAACTTTAATCATGGTTGGATAATCAGTCAAAGTGAACAACTTAGTTCGTTCATCGGCAAAGTTTTGCGTACTTTCTGGTAGGTCATATGAGAAGATAGCAACGGTTCCAATTACTTCTCCGCCTTCTTCTCGAATGTCTTTCACAGCCTTTAAAATACTGCCACCAGTTGAAATTAAATCATCGATTAAAACAACTTTGTCGCCTTTTTGCAAACGGCCTTCAATTTGACTCTTTTTACCATGATCCTTTTTTTGAGGACGCACATAGTTAAGCGGCAAATTTAAAATATTGGAAACGCCTGTGGCATGAGGGATGCCCGCTGTAGCAACTCCACCAATAACTTCTGCTTCCGGATACTTTTCTTTAATCAATTCAGCTAAATCATGAGCAATTGTTTGGCGAAACTGAGGATAAGCAATAGTCAAACGATTATCAGTATAAATCGGCGACTTGATTCCACTAGCCCACGTGAATGGTTCCTTAGGACTTAAAGTCACCGCCTTAATCCTTAATAATTGACTTGCAATATTGTTCGCAACAGCAAATTTATCCATTATTTATTCCACTCCTTACAAATATTCATATATGCTTGATGACCATCTTGTGCCTGTGTAATTGGACGCCCAACAACAATGCCGTCGCTGCCCAAAGTTCTTGCCTGAGCAGGCGTTGCAACACGTTTTTGGTCTCCTACTTGAGCTGACTTAGGTCTAATACCAGGGGTAATGCACAGAAAATCAGAACTAGTAGCATCTTTTATCATTGGTACTTCTAGAGCTGAAGAAATCACCCCATCGGCACCATTATCAAAAGCTAATTTTGCCAAATGAGCGACATAATCTGCTGATTTTAAAGGAATCTGCAACTCATTTTCCAATTCATTTTGACCCAAAGAAGTCAATTGCGTTACTGCTAACAACTTAGTCTTTGAACCAGCCAAGCCACTTTTAGCAGCAGCAATCATTTCTGCTCCACCAGAAGCATGAACTGTCAACATTTGAACATCCCATTTTGCAATCATCTCGCACGTTCTCTTAACCGTGTTGGGAATATCGTGCAATTTTAAATCAAGAAAAATATTGTATCCACGCTCTCGCAAATTATGCACGAACGGATATCCAAATTGGCAAAACATTTCTAGACCAATCTTCAAGAAAAGCTTTTCACTCTTTGGAAATTGATTCAAGAAATTAATACATTCAAAATCATCTGCAAAATCTAATGCTACTATAACTGGTTTATCCATTTTTACCCCTCATTCTCTAATTCGTGTAAACACATTCTCCATTGACAAAAGTTTTTTCTACTTGTCCATAGACCTCTTGACCAATGAAAGGACTATTAGTTCCCTTTGATAAGAAATCAGCTTCTTTGATTTGATACTGATCGTCTAAATTAATGATTGAAAAATCAGCTTTTTGGCCAACCTTAATCTGACCTGCTTCTTTGATATCGAACAACTTAGCAGGATTTACTGCCATCAGCGTCAATAATCTTTCTAAACTCAACAAACTAGTTTTGACTAATCGCGAATACAACAAAGGAAAGGCCGTCTCAATTCCGGTAATACCAAAGGCACTCTTTTCAAATCCTTGATCCTTTTCTGCTTTGGCATGTGGTGCGTGATCAGTCGCTATCATATCGATAGTTCCATCCAAAACCCCTTCAATCAAAGCTTGACGGTCGATTTCGCTTCGCAATGGCGGATTCATTTTAAAATTAGCGTCATCTGTTAAAATATTTTGGTCGCTTAACAATAAATGATGCGGCGAAACTTCACAAGTAACATTGATACCTGCATCTTTAGCCATTCTTACCAACATGACGCTATCTTTTGTTGAAATATGGCAGACATGATAATGAACGCCATTTTCTTTTGCTAAAATCAAGTCTCGAGCTAATTGAGACGTTTCAGCTACTTGTTTGATTCCTGGCAAGCCTAAGCGTTTTGCAGCAGAACCAAAATTGATTACGCCATGATTGAATAAATCTTTATCTTCAACATGGGCTGCTAAATGACTTTTAATTGCAGCAATTCTTTCCATAGCTGAATACATTGACTGAGCATTCATAATTCCATGACCATCATTAGAAAAGGCAAAAGCGCCTAATTTTTGTAAACCTTCAATATCAACTAATTCGTCACTAGTCTCACCTTTGGTAACTGGTGCATATTGCAAAGTATTGATCAACGAATTTTTTTGATTCAATTCAATTTGTTTTTGAAATTTCTCTAAATCATCTGGCACTGGAATCACGTTTGGCATAGCACCGACAGTTGTAAATCCACCATGGGCTGAGGCCAAAGTTCCCGTTTTGATGGTTTCTTTATGAACTTGACCAGGTTCTCTAAAATGTACATGCACATCAACTAACCCAGGAGTTACTAACTTAAACCCGGCATCGATTGTTTTAATGCCCTCAGCTGGGATTTTTTCGGCAATATTAACAAACTTGCCATCTTCAATTAAAATTTCGCAATTAATTAATCTCTTAGCGTAAAATAGCTTGGCGTTTTTTATCAGCAACTTCATTTTCCAAATCGTCTCCTTCTAGAACTGCTTCTATCATAGCCATTCGCATGAAGACACCGTTAGCCATTTGAGGGAAAATATACGATTTGTCGCATTCTGCTACATCATCAGCAATTTCAACTCCACGATTGATTGGAGCGGGATGCATAATCATCGTATCAGGCTTCATCATGGCAACTCTTGTTGAATCTAAACCATAATTTTTAAAATAATCAGCTTTTGAAAAACTTTGATTCTCCTCAGAAGACAAACGTTCATGTTGAACTCTTAACAACATCACTACGTCCATTTCGCGACATAAGTCATCAACATTCATATGTGGCCCCATTTCCGCAAATTCTGGCGTATACCAAGCATTCAACCCACCGAAGTACATCTGAGCTCCTAAACGAGTTAAAATTTCAGCGTTAGAATGAGCAACCCGGGAATGACTTAAATCACCGATAATTCCAACCTTGAGACCATTGAAATTGCCAAAGTGTTCGTAAATCGTCATTAAATCTAATAATGATTGTGAGGGATGTTGACCAGTTCCGTCGCCTCCATTAATGATATGGATTTTTAAATCATGATTGTTAACGAGATCTTCATAATACTTATCTTGACTGTGACGAATTACTGCTACGCTTGCACCGATGCTTTCTTCAGTTTTAACCGTGTCATAAAGGCTTTCACCTTTTGTTGTTGAAGAAGTTGATGCATCAAATTGGATTTCGTTCATTCCTAGTTTCATTTCAGCTACTTGGAAACTTGATTTTGTTCTAGTGCTATTTTCAAAGAATAAATTGATAGCAAATTTATCAGCACCTATTTTTGACTTCTTGCCTGACTTAAATTCCATCGCTGAATCGATTAAGTCATAGACCTCTTGATTTGATAACTGTGACATAGAAAGTATATTTTTCATTGTTTTCCTCCAAATTAAAAGGGATAGCCTTCATCCAGCTACCCCTAAAAGTTTGGTTTTAACCTGACCTTTTAGACCTCGCTGGATCTATTTAAAAGTTCCCTGATTTTTTTTAAGTAAACAAAAAACTTCCTATCCCACAAGGAAAGGAAGTTTACACTTTTTGCGTTTGATGTGTAAGTAACCTTCCAAGCCTCACAGGACTTGATTAAAAGTTTTCGTTGCAAATAATATAAACGATTTCACACATTCAGTCAACAGTTTTATTTAATTTTAGCTAAGAAATACTTCTTCTTACCACGACGAATAACGATGTACTTGCCGTCAAATGAATCTTTTGGATCAATTTCAATTGTTGTATCAGTTAATCTTTCGCCATTGATTCTAATAGCACCATTTTGAATATCTTCACGAGCTTGACGTTTAGATTTATCGACATTAACAGCAATCAAAAGATCGACTAAGTTGATTTTTTCGGCTGGAATTTCTTCACTAGGAACGCCATGGAAAGCTTCAGCAACTTCTTGTGTCGTTAATTCTTGAATTTCACCTGAAAACAATACGTCAGTGATTTTTTCAGCTGTCTTCAAAGCTTCTTTTCCATGAACGAACTTCGTTACTTCTTGAGCCAATGTTTTTTGAGCTAAACGTTTTTCTGGTGCGGTCTTAACAGATTCTGCTAAGTCCTCGATTTGGTCTTTTGTTAAGAAAGTAAATTTCTTCAACAAGTTGATAACATCTTTATCATCTTGATTGAACCAGAATTGATAGAATTCATAAGGTGAAGTCTTCTTAGGATCAAGCCAAACTGCGCCACCAGCTGTCTTACCAAATTTTGTACCATCAGCTTTTAGTAATAAAGGAATCGTTAGCGCATAAACTTTAGCATCTTGTCCTTCGGCTTTGTGAATCAAATCAAGTCCAGCAGTCAAATTACCCCATTGGTCGCCACCACCAACTTGCAATTGAACATTGTGTTGACGGTATAGCGTAAGGAAATCGAGTGATTGTAGGATTTGGTAAGTGAATTCTGTAAATGAGATTCCAGCTTCCAAACGACTTGAAATAATTTCCTTATTCAACATTGTGTTGACGTTAAATAATTTACCGTAATCACGCAAGAAATCTAGGATGCCGATTGGTTGCGTCCAGTCGTAATTATTGACCATTGTAAAGTCGCTAAAAATTTTCTTAGCTTGATTGCTCAAGGCTTCAACGTTGTGGTTAACTTGGTCCATAGTTTGCATAGGACGTTCAGCTTTTTTACCACTAGGATCACCGATTGAGCCGGTTGCTCCACCAATAACGATGTATGGATGATGTCCAGCGTTAGCAAATCTTTCCAAAGTCATAAATGGCAATAAGTGACCGATATGCATCGAATCGCCAGTTGGATCCATCCCACAATATAAAGAGATGTCCTTTGAATCGACTAAATCTCTTAGACCTTTTTCATCTGATTGTTGATTGATCAAGCCACGCCATGACAATTCATCAATAATATTCATAAATTTTCCTCCTAAAATAATCCTCGTTACAAAACTAAAAAGAGCGCCTCTGCAATAAATGGGCTGTTCGTCAAATTAAGTTGATGGCAGTTTACATAAGCAGTTAGATCATAATTGGTCTAGCTGTTTTTTATTTGGCTGACGAGCTTGCTCGGAGCCAAAAAATTTGAAGATTGATACGCTTAAT